>NZ_JBMLSD010000053.1:0-2897 GCF_049240685.1 Flectobacillus sp. | reverse complement strand
CGTGGAAATCTTCGTAGTTTCCTCCCAACCTGTATGTATTGCTACGTCAGGTAGCGCTTTTTTCAATGCTTGAATGCCTGTCTTGGTGACTTTACTTTTCCAGCAATAGATATTTTTAAGAGACTTTAGTTTGGCTAAAGCTTGAATGCCTGAATCGGTAATCTTAGTGTCAAAAAGATTAAGATATTCCAAATATTGTAAATCTTTTAATTGCGCTAAACCTGCGTCTGTAATAGCAGTATGTTCTAAATGTAGATGCGTTAGATGTTTACATTTGGCGACCTCCGCCATAGATTTATCGGTTATTTTAGTGCGCCCTAATTTTAACCAAATGACTTGCTCTGATAAGTTGTTCAGTAAATTGATTTGAGCATCATCAAAGTTAGGAGCATTCACAAAGTTGGCTTGTAGAAAATGCTGTCCGCTGGCAACAGGCATGACAATAACCTTTAATGCACTTAATTTTTGAATATCCTCTTCATTGGCAGCAGGGACATTTTCTTTAAAAACTGCTGAAATACTTTCACCATTTTCTTGTCTATTGCCACCACTTGAGAGCGATGCTAGCAAAGGCTTTACCTTTTCATCGGGTTTTAGTTGGGCTACCTTTTTGTCAAAAGGCGCACCTTGCTGAATCCACCAATGCAAAAGCGCGATTTCTTGCTCAGTCAGTGGTGTTTTACCTTTTGGAGGCATGTGATGTTCGTCTTCCTCTGGTAATAGCAAGCGTTTGATAAGTTCGCTATTGGCTGGATCATTTGCTTTGATAATGGCGCCATGTTTACCTCCTTTCAAAAGTAAATCTTGTTGGTCCATACGCAATTCTCCTTTGATTTTATTGGCATTGTGACATGACCAACATTTCTGCTCCATCACTGGCGCTATAATATCCTGATAGACTAAGGCTTCATTGATATTTTCTATTTTCTTTTGCGTTGTACTACCCGCCTTTCTTGCTGGTAATCCTAGCAAAGAGCGAAATGGCTCAGGCGTATTGGCGTACAAATAATCTTCTCCATGTGTCATATTTCCCCCAAGATGCCCCGTAACCGTCAATAAAATTAGCATGGTGAATAAAGCAGATAAATATCCTTTATTCATGACGGGACTCCGTTCGTAACCTTTTAGATACCAAGACAATAAGGAAACAGCCGCTACCGCTATTCCCATCCATTGATGCCAAAAGAGCGTATCTTCGTTATACTCCCCAGAGGAGGAAAGTAAATAGCCAAAAATACATGATAACACAGCGGTGAGTGAGCCAGTTAGAAGAATAGGAGCAATGGCAGGCTGAAGTGTCTGTAAATTTTTTTTACGAGATAACCACTCTAAAATGGCCGCCATTATCAACATTCCAATAGGTAAATGAACCACTAAAGGGTGAAAATGCCCCAAAAACATGGCCCAATCCGAAGTGGAATTGGTTTGCAATACTATCATTATATGTTGATTTGAAAAATACGGTAAATGTAGGCTTTAGGCTGTAAGCCGTATGCATTAGGCAAAATATTTCCTTTATGACCAATGTACATAGCTGACCGCCGAAAGCCTAATATTTAAGTATGATAAGTAATAAAGTAAAATGTTAATGGTCATGATTCACAATTCACCACTCAGCCCCCATCGCTCTAAAAATCACTCCTCATTCCGCATTAAAAACTCATCACTCTTAAGCAATTCTTTCCAGTTTGATGGGATAGGTTTTTTTAGAATTCCACTGAGGAATATACACGTTTTCGTCAGAGTCTACATATACATCATGAGGGTGCATAAACACATTGTGAGGGTCGTCTTTGTACTGACGTTGTAGCTTACCATCTTTGTAAGTCGGCTCAGACCCACCAGGGGTTGAGATTACTTTCATATTTTTATCCATTACCTGAATATAACCTGAGTTATTCCAAGATTGGTCGGAGCTTCTGTAGGCTGCTGCAAAAATATAGTCGCCATGTAGTACTGGTCTACATACGAAAGTGCCCGGTAAATGATACACCGCCAAGAATTTTCCGTCAAGTGTAAATCTTTTGATACAAGTATGTGAACGGTCTGTAACCAATAAGGTTGGGTTCTTTTTATCACGAGTATCTACCAAAACACCATGACAAGTATCAAATTTATCGTCAGTGTAAGCATTTGAGTAACCTCCAAAATGACGGATGTATCGGCCTTTGCTGTCATATTGAATAATATACTGTGAACCATATCCATCAGCTACATAGATATCGCCATTGGCTGGGTTAATAGCTGTTTCTGTAGGAACGAAGCGGTTAGGTGATTCATAAACGCCTGTTTCTTTGGGGTACTCCAATTTCATTACTTCACGTCCTTTCAAGTCGGTTTTGATAACTTGATGACGATTGTTATCACAAATAAATAAAAACTGTTCGGCGCCCTCGTTAGAGATAGTTAGTCCATGTGCTCCAGGATAACTTGTGCCCCAAGCCTCCAATAGTTTTCCTGATTTATCATAAATCAAGATGTTGTTTTTGGTTTCGTTGGTACACATAATCAAACGACCTTTGGCATCTTCTACCATTTCGTGACAGTCGTTCACAGGGTTTTTAGCAGCATCTAGTACGCCCCATCCTGCTACTACTTTGTACTTGTGGGAATTATGCCCAATGATGATTTCTTCCATTTTTTGAGATGTTTTATTGCCTAAACTAGTATTGGTGATTAAACCAGCTCCTACAGCTAAGGTGCTAGTTTTGAGGAAATTTCTTCTGGATTGATGCTCGTGCATAGAGGATAATATGTTAATGGTAAATTACGAATTGTGAATCAATACTGTACGAAGGATTCTAAAACTGTCTATTTCGGATATCGGATGTTGTATTTCGGAAGTTTAATCATTTATTTTCTTTATTTCCGAAATCAGAAATCCCAAATCCGCAATT
>NZ_JBMLSD010000052.1:0-6366 GCF_049240685.1 Flectobacillus sp. | reverse complement strand
GCCTTGCCAATTGCACAAAATAGTGTTCTTTTCAGTAAATACTCTTTTTATCAGCTCCTAAAGAGCTTTTACCAAGAAAACGAGTTAATTTAATAAACGTACAAGGTAGAGTATTGATAGTTAAAATTACACTTCATAACTAGGACTGTACGAAGGATTTCAAACTATTGCAGATTCGAGATTTCTGATTTCGGAAATATTGAAAAGTACCTTTATTTTTTGTAAAATACAGTTCAAAAATTTGGTCATACTTCCGAAATCCAACATCCGATATCCGAAATGGACGGTTCATATACTCTACTAATTCATCATTCTAAACTCATCACTCCAAACTCGCCTAGAGTCCTTTTGCTAAAAATCCTCCATCTACGGCCAAATTCTGTCCTGTAATATAGGATGAGACAGGCATAGCGAAAAAAGCAATTGCTGAAGCTACCTCTTCAGGTTCGGCGACACGGTTCAGAGGCGTTTTATCTAAGATTTTTTTGAGTCTATCAGGTTGAGATAAAACAGGAACTGTCAGAGGAGTTCTGGTATACCAAGGCGATACCGCGTTGACACGGATTTTATATTTTGCCCATTCTACCGCCAAATTTCTAGTAAATTGTAGTTCAGCAGCCTTGGTCATACCATAAGGAGTTCCGGATGCAACATCCACCGAGGCGGCTACCGAGCTCACATTAATGACACTAGCCTCTTGGCCTTTTTCCAAAAACTCAAAACATAGTCTCGTCATAGCAATGGCGCTAAAAAGATTGGTTTCGAACACCTTTTGTATCTCGTCGGGCTCATAATCAATAAATTCTTTTCGGATATTAGTACCCACATTATTTACTAGAATATCCAGTGACCCCCATTCTTTCAAGATAGGGAAAATATACATTTCACGGTCTTCAGACTGGGTTACATCCGCTGCGATTCCTTGTGCCTCAAAACCCAGCTTGTTCCATTCTTTGAGACATTCTTGGATTTCATCACCATTTCTAGCGATGATGAGAACCTGTGCCCCAAGTTTCAAAAACTCAGTGGCAGTGGCTTTCCCGATTCCCTTTGTGCCACCTGTAATAAGGGCTTTTTTGCCCTGTAAATGCCAGTTTGTCATAATCAGAAATGATGTATTTACTATGTTAGTGGCAATATATTGCCAAATCTTGATTTGTACTTCGAAAATTACTTCAATTATGGTGGAAAAAGTTAATGAAGGTTTAATAATTCGACGAAATAAAGATAAAACAAGTTCACATAACCCTGTTTTTTAGCTATATTTGTTAATAAGCTCATCTCTCAATTTAGGAGGCAAGACTTTTATCTATCAAAATGATACCACAAATTTTGATAGGTCTCACATCAACACGTCTAATACACAACTTATAATGAAATTATCAGCGGGAGCAGAATTTATTTATCAAATCAAAGAACCTACGCCTGTGGTTACGATGCTTCGTCCACGAAGTACCGAAGGACAATTTATTGAAGAAGATAGGCTTATTTTGAGTCCTTACACGCCCATTGCAGAATATTTGGATAGTTTTGGTAATGTATGTCAACGTATGTTGCTTCCCGTTGGTGAAGTTACCATTCGCTCGGAGGTGGTGGCCGAGGTAGAGGATGATGTGGATGCCGATACTCAAGCAGCTTACGTGTTAATCGAAAACTTACCTAGCGAAACATTACAATTTCTATTTCCGAGTAGGTACTGTCAATCAGATAATTTGGAGATTGGAAAGTTGGCGGTACAAATTACCAGAAAAATATTTTCAGGGTATCAGCAGGTATTGGCTATTAGAGAGTGGATTCATCAAAATATATCTTACGAATACGGTGTCACAGAGTCGAGTACTACCGCGCTTGATATTCTGTCAATCAAAAAGGGTGTTTGTAGGGATTTTACACATTTGGCTATTTCTCTCTGTAGAAGTATCAATATCCCCTCCAGAATGGTAGTTGGCTATGTAAAAGAGTTAAAGTATATCGATTTACACGCTTGGTTTGAGGTATACTTGGGTGGCAAATGGTATGCTTTTGACGCTGTTCAGGATTGTACCACGGGTGGAAGAATCGTAATTGCATACGGTAGAGATGCCACTGATGTAGCACTGATTACGCAATTTGGGAGCTCAGAATTATTGGGCATGAAAGTTTGGGTAGAACAAGTATAAAACCTGAAGCATTTTGAATAGAGTTGTTATGTTAAAATTGGTATTCTAGCGGTAGAGACGCAAGCATTGCGTCTCTACTAATAAAATTTTCAAAGAACAAACACTAAATCACAATTCACAACTCGTAATTCAGAATTCATACTTACTTACAATAAATGTGGTCTTTCTTTCTCAATCTTTAAAATCAACTCTCCAAAAAGGGTATTGGCCCAAGCAAACCATTTTCTCGTAAATTTCGACGAATCGTCTTTGTCGAAAGACTCGTGCATGAAACCAGTGCCTGCGTGGGTATTTTTTATCATTTTCAATTGAGCGGCAATTTCTTGGTCGTTGGTAGATGTCATAGCACGCATAACCAAACCAATATGCCAAATGTTATCTACTAATGTATGCGGACTACCTATTCCTTCAGCAGCTTTACCTTTGAAGTAATAAGGGTTGAATGAACTCAACACAAATTTTCTGGTATTTTGATAAATTGGGTCATTCACATCTACAGCACCTAAATAAGGCAATCCCAACAAATTTGGTACATTGGCATCGTCTTGTAACAAATGGTTGCCAAAACCATCTACCTCCAAGGCATACATCTTACCAAATGTAGGATGGTTGTAAATCGCGTATTCTTGAATTGCTTTTTTGACTTCTGCGGATAATGCTTTACACTCTTGGGCAAAGGCTGCATCTTTCAGGATGGTTTCAGCAATTTCTCCCAATTGTTTAAAAGATACCACCGCAAAAAGGTTTGCAGGAATATAGAAAGGAAAAATCGTAGCGTCATCAGATGGACGGAAAATGCTATGTATCATGCCAATAGGCTTGGTAGGATTACCATAGCCATTGCCCGGTACGGTGTCGGTCGACCAGAAGGTATTACGTCCAAATTTGTAGCTTCCTTTGCTATTTTTGCGTTGTTGTTCTTTACAAATTCTCAAAACGCCTTTCATGGCTTTTGACCAATCAGCATCAAATACGGAAGTGTCGCCCGTAGTTTTCCAATAATGATAGGCCAATCGAATGGTATAACACACAGAATCTAACTCCCATTTGCGCTCATGGAGTTCAGGTTTCATATCCGTCAAATCTTTTGTCCACTCACTATTGCCTTTCTCTGCGTAGAATGCGTTGGCATAAGGATCAATCAAAAGGCATTTTGCTTGACGACGAACTACGCCTTCCAGCAATTTTCTAATATCTTCATTCTTTTTGGCCAGTGGTAAATACGGCCAAACTTGCGCTGTACTGTCACGTAGCCACATGGCATCAATATCACCTGTGATTACGAATGTGTCTGGTTTACCGTTTTCAACTTTGTAATGAACCGTGGTATCTAAGGTGTTAGGAAAACAGTTTTCAAACAACCAAGCTAGTTCTGGGTCTTTGATTTTTGATTTTACGCGAGAGATTGTTTCTTCTACTGCTGGACTCGAAAAGTTTCTTTTGTCTGCGCTAACCCTTACAACTGGGAAATCGGTAGCACCGTAAGAGGTATTCGAATAAAAGGCCAGTCCAAGACCTGCCAATGAGCTGTTTTTGATAAAATGACGTCTGTTCATTTTTAAATAGTTTTTAAAAGGGCTTAAAAGAAAGACAAAAGCCGTTCCCTCGGTTTTACAGAAAATGAGTGATTTTGTAACAAAATTTAAAGCGACAAAGTTGTCGAAAAATTCATTTTATGGAAAGATATTACTAGAATTAGTTTTAAAAAGAAAGAATAGCAAATCCTTAGAGGAGCCTATTGATATACGAATGTGGTTTATCTAATCACTTTTTGGAAATAACTTCTGAATGGCTTTTTTAATTATGTTTTATAAAAATCTGAGGCTATACGCTTTATTTAATAAATTAGAAATCCTACATCCATCAGGGATTTTTTGGGGTAACCACTTACTCAATCATCCACTTTCTATAAAATCCTAGCGAAAAGAAGTCGTTTTTAACTTAGATAATTGATTTTTTAATTTCTGAATTGTAATCCTTATGAAACCAATATTGAGTCTATTTGTAATTTTTTCGGTGGTAGTTTTAGCCAGTTGTATAACGCCAACTCGAACAGTAGTAGTTGACAGGCGACCCCGACGAACGGTTGTCGTTCAACAGCCAAGAGAAGTAATAATCGTAGAAAAACCAGGACGCGGTCGGGGTCGTGGAAAAGGTAGAGGACATTGGCATTAAGGGCTTTCAACCTCAATTGAGCGAATTGAGATTGAGTGAATGAGTGATTATTTTTATCAATAGGGACGCAATGCTTTGCGTCTCTTTTTTTAGTTGAATACGCAAAATAAAATTTTATTTTTTCAGGCAATAGGCTATTGGCATTGAGCCGTAGGCTAAAGAAAAAATGCGTTTTTTATAAAAAAATAAAAACTTTTGCCTAATGCCAACGGCTTACGGCCTAAAGCCCTCAAGTTAAGTTTAATTTTGCCCACCTACTTAAATATAATCACTCAACCACCCATTCACTCTATGATAAATTAGTGCGAATCACGGGCAACTTCACTGCCAGATTTTCCCCTCAAAAAATGCATATCTGCACCCAAATGTGCTTGTTCGACGTTATTGATATATAAACTCACATATCCTCGATTGATGTTAAAATTTGGGGCTGTCCAGTTTTTACGACGGTTCTCAAGCTCTTCCTCAGATACTTCAAGGACAAGACTCCGATTATCTACATCCAAGGCTATCCAGTCTCCATTTTGAACAAGAGCAATATTACCTCCCGCCGCGGCCTCGGGTGAAACATGAAGAACTACCGTACCAAAACCCGTGCCGCTCATTCTGCCATCCGAAATGCGAACCATATCCTTGATGCCTTTTTCTAGTACCTTTTTGGGTAAACTCATGTTGCCTACTTCCGCCATGCCAGGATAGCCTTTTGGACCTACATTCTTGAGAACCATCACCGAGTTTTCATCTATTTCCAAATCAGGATGGTCAATTTTAGCATGATAGTCCTCTATATTTTCAAAAACCACGGCTCTCCCTCGATGTTTCATCAAAGCAGGACTTGCAGCAGATGGTTTGATGACAGCGCCATTGGGTGCCAAATTTCCTTTAACCACGGCAATTCCAGAATTGGGTTTAAAAGGGTTTTCTAAAGAACTTATAATTTCCGAATTGTAAATTTCAGCCTGTTTAACATTCTCAGCAACAGTCTTTCCATTTACGGTAATGGTATTTTGGTGTAAATGCTCCAACATTTGTTTCATGACAGCAGGTAGGCCTCCAGCATAATACAAATCTTCCATAAAATGTTCTCCAGAAGGCTGAAGATTGGCCAAAAGAGGAATATCCTGAGAAAGTTTATCAAAATCATCAATAGATAAATCGACGCCAATACGACCTGCAATAGCCAACAAATGAATCACAAAATTGGTAGAGCCACCAATGGCAGCATTGACTTTTATGGCATTTTCAAATGCCTCTCTGGTCAGGATTTTACTCAGCCTCAAATCTTCCTGCACCATTTCGACAATACGTCTGCCAGAAAGTTGAGATATTACTTTTCTTCTCGCATCTGCCGCTGGAATTGCTGCATTATTGGGCAAGGACAAACCCAAAGCTTCGACCATAGTCGCCATAGTGGAGGCAGTTCCCATTACGGCACAATGGCCTTGTGTGCGCGCCATACAGGCCTCTGCTTCCACAAACTCTTCCTGAGATAATTCTCCTAGTTTGAAAGCCTCTGCCAATCGCCAAAGGTCAGATGTTCCGATGTCTTTGCCTTTCCATTTTCCTTTCATCATCGGTCCGCCCGAAATGACTAGGGTAGGGAGGTCTACGCTACAAGCACCCATTATGAGCGAAGGGGTGGTTTTGTCACAACCACAAAGCAGTACCACGCCGTCGATTGGGTTGGCTCGGATTGATTCTTCAACATCCATACTTGCCAAATTTCGATAGAGCATAGCCGTAGGTTTGATGAGAGTTTCCCCTAAAGACATCACTGGAAACTCGACAGGAAAACCGCCTGCTTCGAGCACCCCTTTTTTGACAGCTTCGGCAAGGTCACGAAAATGGGCATTGCAGGGAGTCAGTTCAGACCACGTGTTACATATACCTATGACGGGTTTTCCTTCAAAAAAATCGGAAGGTATCCCTTGGTTTTTCATCCAAGCTCGGTAGATAAATCCGTCTTTGCCTGATTTTCCAAACCAGTTTTGAGAACGAAGTTGATTTTTTTTCATGTTAAATGGTTTTGTTT
>NZ_JBMLSD010000051.1:0-5563 GCF_049240685.1 Flectobacillus sp. | reverse complement strand
TTTTATCTCATTTCTTTATCCAATTCACTAGCTACTAATAAGCCCGAAATCAAAGAAGGAGGAACTCCAGGGCCTGGCACTGTAAGCTGACCAGTGTAGTAAAAATTTTGTATTTTCTTGCTTTTCAACGTTGGCTTCAGAATAGCCGTTTGCATAAGTGTGTTTGCCAAACCATACGCATTACCTTTGAAAGCATGATAATCTTGTTTAAAATCACGATGAGCGTAGCTTCTTTTGTATACCACAGCATCGCGAATCGAGGTTCCACAATATTTTTCAAGGCGTTCCATCAAAACATTGTAGTATTTTTCTCTCATTTCCTCCGTATCTTCCAAATCTGGCGCTACAGGAATCAACAAAAAGATATTCTCACAACCTTCGGGCGCTACACTACTATCTGTTACTGATGGCGCCGATGCATAAAATAATGGTTTGGAAGGCCATTTTGGTTCAGTATAAATTTCGTGGGCATGAAGACTGAAATCTTCATCAAAAAACAAATTATGATGCAAAAGTTTAGGAATACGTTTATTCACCCCCAAATAGAACAGTAGTGACGAAGGAGCCATCACTCGCTTGTCCCAGTATTGTTCATCATAATTACGGTAAGATTGCCCCAAAATTTTATCCTCAACATGATGATAATCAGCACTTGCAACTACTGCATCAGTATCAAAAGTACCTTGATTAGTAATAACTTGTTTGGCTATACTATTGTTTACTATTACTTTTTGTACTTCCTGATTATAAAGAATTTTTACGCCTTTTTCTTCCGCTAGTGCCACCATGCCTTGTACAATTTTATGCATTCCCCCCATCGGATACCACGTGCCTAGCTGCATTTCGGCGTAGTTCATCAAGCTATACATGGCTGGAGTGTTTTCGGGCGTAGCTCCCAAAAACAAAATAGGGAACTCCATAAGCTTCAATATTTTATCATCTGTAAAAAACTTACGGATATGCTTGGCAAAAGACTGAAACACATCTAAGCGAACTACATCATATAATAACTTTAAGCTTAAAAACTCTGAAATACTACGAGAAGGTTTCCAAACAAACTTATTGATACCTACATCATATTTATATTCGGCTTGTCGAAGAAATTCTCTAAATTTTGCTCCACTACCAGCCTCCATTTCCTCAAAAAGCGCTTCGAGCTTGTCTACCCCAGCAGGCAAGGCAATAGTTTCATTTCCTTCCAATATCACAGCGTACGACGGATCAAGACGCACTAAGTCATAATAATCAGAAGTTTTTTTATTGAATTTGGCAAAATAGTTATCAAAAATATCTGGCATCCAATACCAACTTGGCCCCATATCAAATGTAAAACCCTCTGCCTCAAACACTCTTGCACGACCACCTGCCATGCTATTTTTCTCTAGAATCGTAACATCATAACCTTTATCAGCCAAGCCAGTTGCCGCTGCCAAACCCGAAAATCCCGCTCCAATTACAATTACTTTTTTCATGTATAGTTTTGTTTAAGTATCCAAATCTGTTATTTCTTTTGTGGTTTTGAGATAGATACTTTTAGGTAATTAAAGTTTTTAAGTTAGTGCGCAAAAAAATTTAAGCTTTTAGATAATAGGCTTTAGGCAGTAAGCTAAAGAAAAAAAGGTGTTTTATAAAATTATAAAGACCTCTTGCCTAAGGCCGAGTACTTAGTAATTAAGTAGGAAAACGTTATTAGCTAACAATTGGTTATTTGAAGGTATCCATAATCCAAAGGTTATGGTCAAATTTTGCCTCAGATATTCTATTGATTTAATCTTTCCTATTACTAATTGAGATACAAAATTATAAGACGTAAGTGATGAGTTGGGAATCTACCATCATCACATACTATGTCCCAATAAATTTTACTTAGTACCATTTTCAAAAACTTTCCAGTGGATATTGTCCAAGAAATAGAAAAACCGTATTGTGATTTCCTAAATATTGTCAATCTATGCTTACTCCCTCTTTGTTCATCTAAATCTACAACGGAATTGGGATGTATTTCTAAATTGCTACTAAAAAAATGGTATTTAAAAAAAATAAAATCGAAGTCTAATACTGTAATAAACCGAGAAGCCTAAAGAATGTTTTGTAAAACATTTAGTTTTTAAAAATTAAACAAAAACAAAAAAGTCGAGCAAGCGCTCGACCCTTTGCAACTTTCTTCTGTTAACCAAAAAACTAATCAATTATTTCACAATTGTCGTTTTTGGAGTCAATACTTTTGGTGTTGATGAAGTGTAACTCCAGATAGAACGACCTGTCCTAATTAATTTTAGGCACCAAGTTACAATGTTTAAGCCTTAATTCCAATAAGCATACATGTGTAGCTTATCTTTTAATTCCTTTCTGGCTATATGAATACGATTCTTTACTGTACCTATTGGGATATTTAGTTTGTCTGCGATTTCATGGTATTTGAAGCCTCTAAAATACATTACAAAAGGCATACGATAGGCCTCATCTAACGATTTAACGGCATTTTCGATGTCATTGAGTGCAAAAGTACTAGCTGCACTGTTATCAGTACTTGACTCCAAAGAATTGATATAATGCAAGTTGTCGGAAGTATCAATGAAGGTATTTTTACGAACCATTTTTTGATAATTCGTAATAAAAGTATTTTTCATAATGGTATATAACCACGCCTTCAGATTGGTCCCTTCAGTGTATTTATCTCTGTTGGTAAATGCCTTCAACAAAGTGTCTTGTAACAAATCATTTGCATCTTCATAATCTCTTGTCAACTTCATGGCGAATGGTTTCAATGATTTTGAAACTCTACCTATGTGGAATGAAAATTCAACAGCAGTCATATTCTATTTGAGTTTATTTGTTGATTTGTTTAACAAATATAGTCTAACATTAAACAAACTTCAAAACTTTTTGGAATAAATTTTACATTAGAATTTTATTAATTTTTGCCCACAATAAGCCAAAAATCAAGCATTTATCAGAAAATCACAAGTTTCAGAAGAAATCAAAAAAGTTCCAAAGCACTAAAAAAAGTTTAACATTAGGCAAATTTCATTAAACAAGCCGTTTTGTTTAAGTCTTTATAGGTAAAAAGTTAAACAAAAAAAATAGAACCATCTTAAAATTGTCCAAATTCAAAAACCTGTATAATTGCAACAAAGTTGCAATTATACAATAACAATTAGTAACTTTGTTTACCAACAATATGATCGACAAACGTGAAAAAACTTTTTTTTATACTTACGATATTACTCAGCTTTGGGTTGAACATTTTTGCACAAAATCAATCTACTTGTAATTGTACACTCAGAGGTGTCGTACACGAAACCAATGCACACAATCCTATTCCAGGAGCGGTGGTATATTTGAAAGGAACTAAATATGCCGTATTCACTGATGCTAAAGGAGAATATCAATTTCCGAAACTTTGTCAAGGTGCCTATACACTTGTATGCCAAGCAGTGGGCTTTCAAAAGATTGAAGTACCTATCAACCTTACCAAGGAGCATTCAGAAGAGCTCACCCTTGCCAATGATGATGAACATTTGCAAGAGGTAGTAGTTTCAGGAAAAAAAACAGAACATCAGACCAAAGCCAAGTCGGTAATAGAAGGTAGCGACCTTGCTGAAACTCGTGGACAAAGTCTTGGGGAAGCGCTCAAAGCTGCCACAGGCGTAACCACACTCCAAACAGGCAGCAGCATTGCCAAACCCGTAATTCACGGTATGCACTCAAATAGGGTTTTGATTCTCAATAATGGTATTCGTCAGGAAGGGCAACAATGGGGTAGCGAGCATGCACCAGAAATTGACCCATTTATGGCACAAAAACTTACCGTGATTAAAGGCGCTGCGGGTGTTCGCTATGGCTCTGATGCCATTGCTGGAGTCATTATGGTAGAACCCAATCCCCTACCCGATTCGTCGGCAATTCATGGTGAAGCTAATTTGGTAGGCTTTTCGAACGGTCAGCAAGGAATCATCTCTGGAATTATCGAGGGAGGTTTTCCCAAGAAAAAAGGCTGGGCTTGGCGTTTGCAAGGCACTTACAAAAGAGGAGCTGACATCAAAACTGCCGATTATTACCTAGCCAATACGGGTATCCAAGAACGAAATTTTTCGGCAACCATTGGTTACAATACCGCTCACTGGGGCGCAGAAGCCTATTTTAGCTACTTTGACACTCAACTAGGTATTTTTTCGGGTTCGCATATTGGCAATATTACAGACTTACTCACCGCCATTAATAGTTCTCGCCCCAGTAGTGACTATACACCATCTTCGGCGAGCTATACCATCAATCGCCCCAATCAAGATTTGGCGCACAATTTGCTTAAAGTAAAGTCTTTTTTAGTAAGTGAAAATCTTGGAAAATGGCAGTTGACTCTTTCTCGCCAATATGATTGGCGTTTGGAATATGATGTGCCAAGAGGTAACCGCACCCTAAACACCCTTAATTTCAAACTCACAACCTACCAAGCCGAGTTATTGCTTGACCACAAACCACTTTGGGGTACTTTGAGTGGTACAATTGGGGCAAGCGGTATGTATCAAGAAAACCTTTCTTCTTCATACGAACTCACCAAGCCACTTATCAACACCGTATTAATTCCAAACTATCAAACAAAAAGTGGAGGAATCTTTTTGATTGAACGTTGGGTAAAAAATCGCTGGGAAGTAGAAGGTGGCGTACGTTACGATATTCGTTCTTCGGATGCTTATGGATTAGATGCTTCGAGCAAACTATTCAACTATTCGTTTACTTTTAATAATGCCTCCTCGACCATTGGTTTTGTATGGAATACCACAGAATCATTATCCTTCAAAGGAAATGCTGCTATTGCTTGGCGTGCACCCAATATGAATGAACTCTTCTCAAATGGTGTACACCACGGTGCAGCAGCCTACGAAAAAGGGAATATCAATCTGCAACCCGAGGTAGCAAATAATTTTTCGGTCACAGCCGAATACTCTGGTAGTAAATGGGCATGGGAAATTAGTCCTTATTTGAACTTAATCAACGATTTTATTTACCTAAAGCCTCGTGTAGAAAATGGGGAGATTCAAACGGTGTTATCTGTAAGAGGCGCTTTTCCTGCCTTTGACTATACACAAGTAGATGCACGATTTGCAGGTGTAGACGCATCCCTAAAATATTTGATTTCAAAGCACTTTACGATTACCGAAAAATACTCGATGGTCAGAGCCAAAGATACTCGCAACAATGTTTATATGGTCAATATTCCTGCCGACCGTTTGGAGAGTAGTCTACGCTATACTTTTGGCAAAAATCAGGCTTATGTGAGCTTAACCAACCTATTAGTAGCTCGCCAAACACGAGTAGAGGCTAATAGCGATTTCTTGGCACCTCCTTCAGGATACAGTTTATGGAGTATGAATGCTTCGTACCCTTATAAAAGCTTCACCTTTGGTTTGGGCATAAGCAATCTGCTCAACAAATCTTATCGTGACTACATGAATCGCTTCAGATATTTTACAGACGAAATGGGAAGAAATATTTCGTTGAGAGTGCAGTATAGATTTTAAAATAGGGGTTAGGGGTTAGGGGTTAGGGGTTAGGGGTTAGG
>NZ_JBMLSD010000050.1:0-8727 GCF_049240685.1 Flectobacillus sp. | reverse complement strand
TGCTTTTTTATTCTTCTCTAAAAATCTTCCTCCATTCATTTTACTGATTTTATGATTTTTTAAATAGTTTGCTGATAGGTGATTATAGGCTTTAGGCAATAGGCTATAGGCTATAGGCATTAGGCAATATGCGATAGGCATTAGGCATTAGGCTGTAGGCATTAGGCAATATGCAAAGAGTATTAAATTGTTTTGAATAATCTAGAAATGCTTTTTGCGGAATTCCCCCGCCGAAAGCTGAAACTTGACAGTTTAAAGCTCGAGGTAAAAAGTATTCATTTACTACAGATAGGTTTTTAAAATATTAGAACACTCTTTGCCTGTTGCTTTGCGCTTACTGCCTAGTCCCTATTGCCTATGAAAACAAAAAGGGAGCCCAGAATTGGGCTCCCTTTTATTATTATCTCGCAAAATGAAGATTTATATTATCTCACTTTTTTGATTGTAATTGGCACACAAACTTGAGGACAAGATGAACATGTTGCTGGAGGCGTGATTGTCACGTTGCTCAACGAACATCCATTTGCATCTGTAATTGTGATAGTTTTAGGACCAGTACTGATATTGAATGGACCAAATGGGTTAGATGGAGCTCCGTAGTTAATTGGCGAAGATGCCGTCACACCACCTGATACGGTATAAGTTGTTCCACTACCTCCTGATGGGTTCAATGTGAATGTGTAAGTATCATCCGCATCTGTTCCTGGAGTATTGTTATCATTACAGATAGCTATAGCTCCTGCCATTGATGGTTTTGCTTTCACGGTAACATTAAATATGTCGTCGATTGCACAACCTTCGGCTGATTGCTTAGTCACACGGTATGAAGTTGATAGCGTAGGTGACACCGAAATTGATGCAGTTGTTTCGCCTGTATCCCACAAATAAGTAGATCCACCTGTTGCAGTTAATGTTACTGAACTACCCGCACAAACTTCTTTATTTTCAGTAGTACCAGTAGGAGTTGCATTTACAGTTACGCTTACAGTAGCGGTTTGATTACAACCTAATGTACTTGTTACTACTACTGTGTAAACACCTTGGTTTGCAGCAGTTGATGTAGCTGTAACGGTTGGCGAAGCTGCTGTTGAAGTAAATCCATTTGGACCAGACCATGCGTATGTTTCGCCTGATTGTGTTCCATTAAGAGTAAATGCAATTGGAGTACCAGAACATACAGCAATTGTTGGACCACCAGAGATAGTTGTTGTAGGAGCAGGGTTAACTGTTACTGCTACCGACGCTGTACCAAAACATCCATTATTGTCTGTTACTGTTACTGTATAAGTTCCACTCATTGCAGCTGTTGCATTTGCAGAAACTACTGGACTTGCTGCTGTAGAAGTAAAGCTGTTTGGTCCTGTCCAAGAATACGTTGGATTTGTTCCATCTGTAGTAGCTTGAAGTGTAAGTGGTACACCCGAACAGTTCACCGCTACTACTGTAGTTGCAGTTACCATTGGTTTAGGATTCACCATTACGTTTACAGTAGCTGTTGCACTACAGTTATCGCCACTAACACCTGTTACGGTATAAACACCTGCATGTTGGGTCATCGAAGCACTAGCTGTTACGGTTGGGTTAGCCGAAGTTGAAGTAAATCCGTTTGGACCTGTCCAAGAGTACGTTGATGCACCTGAAGCTGTCAATGTAATTGGGGTCTGCTCGCAGACAGCTAAGGCAGTAGGATTGATTGTTACTACTGGAGCTGTGTACAGACTAATCGAAGTGGTAGTAGTTGCTGTACAACCGTTGATATCAGTTACTGTTACAGAGTAAGTACCTACATTAGCATTTGTTACTGAGGCAACTGTTGGGTTAGCTATTGTAGAAGTAAATCCTGCAGGACCTGACCATGAATAGCTTGCACCAGCTGGATTGCTGCTTACAGAAAGGTTAGCAGTACCATTCAAACAAACTTGAAGTGGAGCGTTAGCTGTAGCTGTTGGAACAGGGTTAACATTTACTTGAACCGTAGTAGTCGCTGTACAACCTAATGATGATGTACCTGTAATGGTATATACACCAGCATGAATTGCACTTGCAGAGGTAGTTACAGTTGGGTTAGCTGAAGTAGAAGTAAATCCGTTTGGACCAGCCCATGCGTAGGTAGCAGTGTTAGTACCAGATACACCTAAAGTAATTGTCGAACCTGTACAGTTTCCATTTGTAGGTTGTGGTGTTACTGCCAAAACAGGAACAGGAAGCATTTCTACTATGATTGGACAACAGTTACCTGTTGAACAACCAGCCACTAAATCTAATGAAACTGTATACTCGCCAGCCTCACTTACTACCAATGAATCTTTGTTTGCACCAGGAATATCTATGCCATTTCTTTTCCACTGATAATTAGTGTAGGTATTAGGAACACGTAAGGTCATTGTTTCTCCAGTACAAAGTTTTGCTGGAACTGTGAAGCAATTCGTATCTGAGTTTTTACCTTTGTTCGTGTTGTTATCACTTGCAGTAATCGTAGCTGTGTTGTAAGTAATACCTTCTGCATTGGCTGTAACGGTAATAGTTAAAGTAGCTTCTAATTTATCGCCGCTCAATAAACTACCGATATACCATTTACCTGTTGTTTTGTCATAGGTTGAACCAGCTTCTGCTGTGTGAGAAACATACGTTACTGTTGATGGAAGTAAATCTGTAATTTCTAAACCCGTAGGGTCATCATATCCTGCAGCTTTTGTCGCTTTTATTGTGTAAGTAACTTGTGAACCTAGTGGTACTGGAGCACCATTGTTACTACTTGTTTTTGAAACAGCAACATTGATTGTGTTTTTATCGCAATCACCGTCTGGAAGACCATCACCATCAGTATCAATTTGATCGTCACCACTACATTTATCCAAGCAGTCTGCAACGCCATCATTATCAGAATCTAGTTTTGAATAAGCGTAAAATACTTGTAAAGTAGTCAATGCAGATAGTAAGCCTCCGTTTGCGGTAATTCTAATTTTATTGTAGGCTTTAGTGGTTTTAAATCCAAACTCATATTTGTTTGAATTTCCGAGCAAACCTAGTTTTATTAGCGAGCTATTACCTGTTATAGATTCTTGAAGAATGTTTCCGTTATAAGTTTGAATTCTTAAATTACTAAACAAACTTAAGTTAATCAGCGAGTTTCCATCAGAGAGCACAAAACCTGCCTCACTACCTGCTGGTCTTGCCGTTGAGCTTGTTACTTCGATATAACTTGAACACGCCACGCCAACCAACATGTTTAAATCTGCCGAGTTGGTTGTATTTGCATCAATTACATTATTTTCGTTTGCAACACCACCTACACAAAGAGAACCAGAGGTTGCGCCATTAACCGTGTAAGTACCTGATCCACCATTCACCCATTTGTCAGCACAATCTAAATTAGTTGTTGCAGCAGGGCCTTCAAATGCATAGTAAACATTCAAGCTGTTTAAAGCTCCAACAACACCACCTGTATAGAATAATTGTACTTGGTCAAAGTCTTTAGTAGTTGTAAAACTTAAAACTTGCTTTCCAATGCTACCTCCTAATACTGAGGCGTTCAATAAACCTCCAGATACAGTAGCTGTTTCTTGAAGCACACCATCACGGAAAGTTTTGATTGAAATGTTAGATAATGCAGAAGCTGAGATAATACCAGCTCCAGGAGCTACAACAAAACCTACAACATTACCAGCTGGGTAGTATTGTTTAGCGTCTTGTACTGTTAGACCAACACCGCCACCTAGCAGAGAAAGTGTTAAATCTATTGTAGAGAAATCTCGGAGATCGCCGTTTACGACGTTTGAAGTGTTAGATGCGCCGCCTGTTAAAGAGGAGGACGAGTTAATCGAAACGCCAGTGCCAACGATTGGATCCATTGAGATTTTGTTATTCTCCAACGTTCTCACCTGTGCGTACGTTTGAAAGATACTGAGCACAGAAAGACACAGTACCACAACTACTTGGGTAAATTTGTTCATGAGCATAAATTAATTTGATTAAACACCTTTTACAGCCCAATAGAAGAACTTACAACGATGTAATCTGGCGATTACACCATTGACGGCGGCGATGTTTTCTACTTAGGTAATTTTAATATTTTATACACAACTGGCGGTTGCTCGGCAAAATTAGTGCAAAAAATATGCCATTAGACTTCATTTATTGACTATACGCAGGAGTTTTGAACGAGTGAGGATAATAGAGGATAAGCCTACTAAAAAGCAGTACGAAGTAATAATAGCAGAAGTATTATGTATGTTGTCTAAAACCGTGCCAAAGTGTATTTTATGGTCTGTTTTTTTTTAGAAATTATTTGATGGTAAAGAGCTTCAAATATTATAGTTGATGCTTGTAATTTTAGGGGAAAACTCTAACCCCAAAAGTGCTGATTTTTAGCTAGAAACGCCACATTTTAAGCCTGTGGCGTTAAATTTTCTAGGTGTTCGAGCCTTTCAAAACTATGTCGTGTTGGCTCGCCCACACATTCATTTCTTGGCGGTTAATGGCCGCTGCCATCATATCTGGAAACAAATCCGGGGTACAAGCAAACACTGGAATGCTTAGATTGGATAAAAACTTCGCATTGTCTTTGTCAAAGGAAGGTGCTCCAGAATCATCTAAGGCCAATAGACAAATTATTTGAATCCCCGACTCACTTAGCTCCACTATACGTTTACGCATCTGTACTTGATTGCCGCCCTCATACAAATCTGTAATCAGAATTAGAATGGTATCGTCTGGCTTTGTAATAATTTCTTGACAATACCCCAAAGCTTTGTTGATGTCGGTGCCACCACCGAGTTGTACTCCGAAGAGTAATTCTACAGGGTCTTTCAAATCTTCCGTTAAATCAACCACCTCTGTGTCGAATACCACCATTTGTGTGGTAACTTGTGGCAAAGATGCCATCACAGCACCAAAAATACCCGAATATACAACAGAGGCGCCCATTGACCCACTTTGGTCAAGACACAATACAATATCTTTCAGCGAGCGTTTGTTTTTACGTCCAAACCCTATTCTTCTTTCTGGAATAATGGTTTTGTATTCTGGCAAATAGTTTTTGAGGTTTTTCCGAATAGTCGTATTCCAATCTATTTCGTTGTAACGTGGACGATTGTTGCGAACACTCCTATTAATAGCACCTGTAATCGCTTGTATGGTTTTTTGTGCTAATTTTTCTATTAAATCCTCTACCACCTGTTGCACTACTCTTCGAGCGGTTTCTTTAGTTTTGGAAGGGATTAGTTTGCCAAGCTCCATTAAACTAGCCACTAAATGTACGTTGGGGGTAGCCTGCTCCAAAATCTCTGGTTCGAGCATGAGCTTTTGTTGTAGTTCTGGATGTTTTAGAGCATCTCCTTGCATTACTTGTACCACTGATTGAGGAAAATATTTACGAATATCTCCTAACCAGCGTGCTACCGAAGGACTCGAGTTTTCTCGGCCTCCAGCACCACCTCCATTATTTTGGCCATAATTAAAATCTCGTTTTCTCTCAAAATCATACAGAGCCGAAAGGGCATCGTCGATTTGACTATCTAAGCCTGATAACTGATATTGAGTACCATCGGCTTCATCGCCTCCCAAAATGAGACGCCAACGTCTGAGTGATTCTTTTTCGTCTGTCATGATGCTTGATTAACGTTGGTTTGTTTATTATCATTTTCTTTAAAAAACTGCATATCTGCCATTACCTCCGAGTAAATGATTGGGGAAATTTGCTCAAATGGAATGAGTCTTGGGTCGTTTGTGTGCTCTGGCTCGTCATAGGTATAACTTCCAAAGTCGACACTACCATATTTGACAAACATCAGATTGCCAATTCCTCCCATAACATCCAAATAACCCACACATACCTCTCCCTCCTGTGTGATAATGGCAGTAATGTCCTCTTCTGCGAAGTTTTTGTAATAATTGCTGATAAAGCCTGAATCGACTACCGAACCTCTAAACCATCCTCTTTTTTCAAGCATAGAAACAAAGGTGTATCCTGACATTTGTATACCACTAAACTTTGCGGAAATAAGTGTTCCATTGTCGGCAGGGTCAAAATTAACTACCGCACGATTAAGTTGTAAAAATGCAGGAGATAGACCTTCATCCTCTAATACTTCAGACCAATAGTTGATGGTTTCGGTCTCAAGGATTAGTGGATGTACCATTCGTATCATTTGTCCTTCTTGGAATTCTACTTCGTCGCCATCTTGATTGATACAAGTTTGGTCTTCCTGTACTTTGAAGGTAAATATCAATTGTTTTTGCTCATTGAAAGCGCCCCATATTAGTCTCGTAGCGTACACAAACATGATGGGGTTATTTAGGAAAAGGCTTTGCCATTTTTCAGTTTCCCATTGACGCTGAATAATGAGGTATTGCTCCAAACGAGGCGTTTGAGATTTTACAATGTCTTTGATTTCTTTTCCTATCTCTTTGAATTCTTCTTGTAAAGCTATAGGAGTGCCTTTGGGTAGAGTTTTTAAGGTTTTGTTATCTTCATTTAAGAATAGAACTTTGAAATCATGATTTACAAAAGCACGATATTCTTGTCCTTCAACCTCAAAGGTTTTGAATAAGCCTTCAAAGCCAAAATCAGGAATGATTTGGTCAGCTAAGTCGTATGGAGAAATTCCTAGCTCTTCGGCTACTAAAGTAAAAGACTCGGCTGCGGCAGCGCCAACGTTTTTATTCTTGTTTTTATATTTTCTAGAAAAAAACTCTACTTGACGCAACGCCAGTGTTCCGCCATTGAGCGCTAAGGCCTTTACGACATATTCTGCCATTTTACCACGACTATTATCAGCAAATTCTTGCACCTTGTTACGCAATTGACGAATAACGGTGGAGTCACCCAAAATACTAGCAAGTATCAGACAGAATTTGAAATTGGCCAGTGCTCCATTGACAAAATAGGCATCCAACAAACTAGAGGCATATTCGTAGTTTTTATCAGTATCTAAATGCTCAATGAGCAATTTTGCCTCTAGGTCAATGCGTATTTCTTTGGCACGACTCATGCGGTAATGCAAGAAACGAAATGCCTCAACGCTTAGTCTCGAGCCATCTTTGAAGTAAAGCGGAGGAAGCACCTTTTCGTCGAGCCAAGGCGTTAAAGGAGCATTGAGCTTAGTTCTTTTTTGAGCAAACACTACTTTGATATTAACTTCCTCTAAAGAGTTTTGTTTGCTAATCAACTGACGCAATGACTCCAAAATAATATCGCGCGCGTCATCATTCTTTTCTTGTTCCAAAAGCTCAATCAAAATGGCTCTTGACTCATCGGTATTAATAAGCGATAAAATCAAAAATCCCATTTGTCGGGCTTCCAACTTTTTAGATTTGGTTAGTTCAGAAGCATTAGGGATAGCATCAGGACCTAATTTGCTTAATAGCCCAGCCCCCAATCTGCGTAACTCTTTCGACTTGTTTTTACTAAGATCCCAGAAATACTGCTGATGCGAGCGAAAATCAAGTGATTCAATGATTTTGAAGTATTTTTTGAAAAAATCTTTCTCGTTCCAAGGAAGATTGTTCGGGTCTTGATGTAGAGCTTCTATTAAAATATCTAAACTATCTTCTTTCAATTCATTTGCTATTGCTACTAATAGGTCAATAGGTATTGAGTAGATGTTTTTTAGGGCATTTAGATAGACTTTTTTTGTTTCTACTAAATCCTGCTTTACCAAATAAGTAAAACAATGTTTTAGTAATGTACTACGTTCACTTTCTGCATCTACATAAAAAGTGTTGGCGTAATTTCTTTTACAAAAACTAATTTCTAAAGAAAGCGTTTTTTTAAACACCTCTAGTTCTAAAAAATGATATTTTTCAGGTAAGTGATTTGCTAATAAATGAAACAGTTTAATATATTCGACACTGTCGGTTAAATTTTGCCATTTTTCGAAAATAAAAGGCTCATATTTATTTAAGTTCTCATGCAGCAACAGTTCTGCAAAGAGGATAACCTTAACATTCTTTAGAAAAAGATTAATGTTAGCATCAAAAAAAACCTTCTGATTTGAAGCAAATAGGAATTTAGCAAATTCGTATTTTTGATGAGGATAAGCTCTCGTATCCAACAAAATTTTGTTGTAATGTTGATTGTTAAGAAGAATGTAGTTTCCCCATTTCGTTATATTGTTATTTTGATCAATTAGATGGATTTTGTAAGTAATCGCGTAAATTAAGAAATCTTCTCTAGTAACAAAACGGCTGGCTATTTGTAGTACTTTATCAATATCTGTATTATTGGCACTACGTATTACTTGACTTTGAACCCATTCTATGAACCAACTATATCCTCCAACTGAATAGTCTGTAAGGTTTTTAGGAGGGTTCCAGTAAGTTGAATGAGTAATTAAGTTCATTATTTTTTCTTCCCACTCGTCCCATTCATTAACACTACCCAATAGTTGATTAATGGAATGATACTCCCAGGTATCTTGTAATCTACACACAGGATATGAAGGATCATCACTAATTAAATACCCGAAGAACCTCTCGTATCTAGTTTTAGCATTTTGGTAATGACGTGTTTTTCTTAAATCTTCGATGTAGCAATTTAATTTCTCTAAATTTTTCATAGTCTAGTAATTCCCAAAAGTGTGTTTAGTACAGGAAGCACACTTTCGGCAAGTTGGGGGTTAAAGTTTTTGTTAATAGTGGTAAATTCTTGTGCTTGAATCATAGTACCTACCTTGGCTTTTTCGCCAAGTTGCTTACGCTCATTGGGTATAAAGTGTGAAAAAGTAC
>NZ_JBMLSD010000049.1:0-6761 GCF_049240685.1 Flectobacillus sp. | reverse complement strand
AAAGCGAGCTTTTTCGCCCCCAAACCTCAATTCATACATGAAACGTTTTTTCTACAAAAGCCTTTTGCAGTCCCAACTCATCTTGGGACTTTGGTTGTTTAGTGCAGGAGTCGGTCTTGCACAACAAGCGACTTGGATTTGGTATCCAGGAGATTTTGAAATTTGGTTAGGCAATAAAATGCAAAACCGCCGTACTGAGCGTGGTGTTTTTTTTCCACCTTTCTGGAAATTGGACAGTCATTATAACTTGATTGATTTTCATAAATCATTCACACTCAATGCACCAGAAGAAGTTTCGATTTTTGTAGAAGGACAATACAATGTTAAAATTGATGGAAAAGCCATTACTGGTTATCCTAAAAAAATCACAATGCCCGCAGGGAAACATAAGTTGAGCCTGAAAGTATTTTGCCAAGACCGTGTTCCTGCCATTTTTATTCAAGGAAAAAATGTCGTTTCTGACAACTCTTGGTTGGTGACTTTTGAGGATAAAGAATGGATTGACGAAACAGGAAAAGCTTCTGACCAATCGGGTACGACATGGCTCAATGCTGGCTCTTGGAATTTTAACACGCCAGCACAAGCGCCTTCCAAATTTAGCTTGGCCACCAAAGCGCAAAAACCTATAAAAGTGGAAACGTTGAAAGAGGGAACAATCATAGATTTTGGCAAGGAAACATTTGGTTTTGTTCAACTCAAAGGATTGAAAGGAAAAGGAAAAGTTGAGATTTTCTATGGAGAATCCAAAGAAGAAGCATTGGATACAGAGCACTGTGAAACGCTCGACCAACTCACTATCAATCAGGATATTGCCAAAGATTCGACGATGGAATTGACGAAGGCTTTTCGATATATTTTTATCAAAAAATCGCCAGCCGTATCCTTCAAGGAAGTATCCATGTTGTATGAGTATATGCCTGAGAAAGAGCGTGGTAGCTTTCGCTGTTCAGACGAGCAAATTAATCAGATTTATGACGTAGCCAAATACACGTTTCAGCTCAATACGCGTGAGTTTTTCATAGATGGTATCAAACGTGACCGCTGGATTTGGTCGGGTGATGCCTACCAGAGTTATTTGATGAACTACTATTCATTCTTTGATTCGCCAGCCGTTACGCGTACGCTTTTGGCTTTGCGTGGAAAAGACCCTGTGACTAGCCATATTAACACCATTATGGATTACACATTCTATTGGTTTTTAGGTATTTACGACTACTATCTTTATACAGGAGATAAAACTTTTATCCAGCAGTTTTACCCTCGTATGCAAACGCTCATGGAATATTGCCTAAGTCGTCGTAACAAAGATGGTATGATGGAGGGGCTTTCGGGTGATTGGGTATTTATCGACTGGGCAGAAGGTTTGAGCAAAAAAGGAGCTGTAAGTTTTGAGCAGCTATTACTTACTCGTAGTCTAGAAACCATGACTCTCTGCGCCAATATTGCCGATGATACAAAAGGGGCAAATCGTTACAAACAAATCGGAGAAGAACTGAAATCTAAATTTTTCTCAACCTATTGGAATGACACTAAGCATGCTTTTGTGCATAGCCAAGTAGATGGAAAACAGACCGATAACGTAACCCGATATAGCAATATGTTTGCGATTTTCTTCAATTATTTGGATGAAGCCAAAAAACAAGGAATCAAAAATCATGTTTTGTTAAATGATAAAATTCAAAAAATCACTACGCCATATATGCGTTTTTATGAATTGGAAGCGTTGTGTGCTTTAGGTGAACAAAAATTCGTTTTAGACGAAATGAAATCCTATTGGGGTGGTATGCTCAAACTAGGAGCGACCTCTTTCTGGGAAGAATATAATCCAGCAAAATCAGGAGCTGAGCATTACGCCATGTATGGTCGTCCGTTCGGAAAAAGTCTTTGTCACGCTTGGGGAGCAAGTCCTATTTACTTATTAGGAAAATACTATTTAGGCGTAAAACCCACAAGCCCTGCGTATGAGCAATACGACATTACGCCAGAGCTTGGTGGCTTAGCTTGGATGGAAGGAAGCGTTCCAACCCCAAAAGGTGATGTCAAATTGTATTGTAGCAAAGAAGCTATCAAAATAACTGGTACAAATGATGGCGTTGGAAAACTTAAATTTAAAAGTCAAACTACCCCAACTTGCGCTCAGGGATCGATTCAATCCATTGGAAATCAATGGTATGAGTTAAGCATTCCCAAAGGACAAACCATCGAAGTGAGGTATCAGCAGTAAGTTTATAGAGGGATTAGGCAAAAGGCAACAGGCATCAGTTTTTAACGTGAATAACACGATTATCAACACTAATGCCTAGTGCCTCTTTGCCTAACCCCTAAACATAACAAACAAATGAAATTCTATTTACGAAACTATCCACCCTTTACCATCGCCATTTTATGCTTACTTCAAATTTTGTGTTTGAGCTTTCGGAGCAATGCACAAAATTTGTCGCTTTATGACTTGCGTTGTGAATATCTCAAAAACCCTATCGACATTGATATTCGCAAACCACGCTTGAGTTGGAAAATTCAGTCGGGCGGATATAACGTCAAGCAAACATCCTATCAAATTTTAGTTGCTGATTCTCCAGAGCTATTACAACCCAACAAAGCCAATATTTGGGATTCTGGCAAAATCTCCTCAGACCAGTCTATCCAAGTTGAATATGATGGTAAAACGCTGGAAGCTACACAAGTATATTACTGGAAAGTTAAAATCTGGGACAATCAGGGACGCTCGTCGGCTTGGAGTGAAGTCGCTACTTGGCAAATGGGGCTTTTCTCAGCAGGCGATTGGCGTAATGCTCAATGGATTGCCTACGAACGCTTGGCAGATAGTTTGGTAAATATTTTACCAACTGACGGACAAAAAGATAAGATTCTCAAAAACAATATCTTACCCATATTTCGTAAAGATTTTACCGTAAAGAAAAAGATTAAACGCGCAACCATGTTCATCTCAGGATTAGGACATTTTGAGTTGAGTTTAAATGGTAAAAAAGTAGGTGACAACTTTCTGGATGCAGGTTGGACCAAGTACGATAAGCAAGTGCTATATGTAGGATTTGACTTAACAAAATCCTTGCAAGAAGGAAAAAACACCGTTGGGGTAATGCTCGGAAATGGCTTTTATTATATTCCGCCAGTTAAAGGACGCTATCGCAAACTCAAAGGAATGTTTGGTTTACCTAAAATGATTTGTCGCTTGAAAATAGAATTTCAAGATGGTTCTGAACAAAATTTGTACACGGATAATTCGTGGAAAACTGCACCAAGCCCGATTACCTTTTCAAGTATTTACGGAGGCGAAGACTATAATGCCAATCTGGAACAAAAAGGCTGGGATATGCCCAATTTTGATGAGAGTTTATGGCGAAATGCCATTGTGGTAGAAGGTTTGCCAAGGCTAAGTCCGCAATTGACCGAACCAGTCAAAATCATGGAATCTTTTCAGCCCATTCAACAAAAACAAGTTGTCTCAGGCGATTGGGTATTTGATTTAGGGCAAAATGCTTCTGGTATTATCGAACTAAAAGTCAAAGGAAACAAGGGTGATACAGTTTGGGTACGACCTTCGGAATTACTCAATGCCGATGGCACTGTCAACCAAAAAGCTTCAGGAAGTCCCTATATTTTTAGTTATGTGCTCAAAGGCGAAGGCATCGAAACATGGCAACCACGCTTTAGTTATTATGGCTTTAGATATTTGCAAGTGAAAGGTGCAAAGCCAGAACCTAACGCTAAAACACAGATAATCAGCATAAAAGGATTGCATATTCGTAATTCTGCCTCGACTATCGGACAGTTTGCTAGCTCAGATACACTTTTCAACCAAACGCATAAGCTTATTGATTGGGCCATCAAAAGCAATATGACCTCGGTATTTACCGATTGTCCGCATCGTGAAAAATTGGGTTGGTTAGAGCAAGTACATTTGATGGGTTCTTCGGTTCGCTATCGCTATGATGTAGCTCCAATGTTCAAAAAGGCGGTTAAAGATATGCAGTTATCACAACTTCCGAATGGCTTAATTCCTGAGATTGCACCCGAATATGTCAAGTTTGAATGGGGTGGCGACATCTTCCGCGACTCGCCCGAATGGGGCAGTAGCAGCATTATTGTTCCCTACTACATGTACCTCTGGTATGGCGATACCCGTGTGCTGGACGAAGCATATCCTATGATGCAGCGCTATTTGAAATACCTTGCCAGCAAAGCGCAAAATCATATTCTTTCACAAGGCTTGGGCGATTGGTATGATTTGGGACCAAAACCTCCAGGGATATCCCAACTCACACCTATGGGTGTAACAGGTACAGCGATTTACTATTACGATTTACAAATTGCAGAGAAAATTGCGAAAATCTTAGGTCATGGCGACGATGCGCAGGAATATGCAGATATGGCCGAAGAAGTCAAAAAAGCCTTTAATCAAACTTTTTACCAATCCGAAACACAGCAATATGCATCAGGCAGCCAGACGGCAAATGCCATGGCTTTGTTTATGAATTTGGTTGAGCCAGAAAATCGTAAAGCTGTTTTGCAACATTTGATTGACGATATTCAAACACGTAACTATGCCCTGACAGCTGGTGATATTGGCTACCGATATGTTTTGCGAGTATTAGAATCAGAAGGACGCTCCGACATTATTTATGCCATGAATAATCGCTCGGATGTGCCAGGCTATGGCTATCAGCTCAAAAAAGGCGCCACTGCCCTTACCGAATCATGGCAAGCGGAAGGTAATTCTCATAACCATTTTATGCTTGGGCATTTGATGGAATGGTTGTATAGTGGCTTGGCAGGTATTCGTCAAAGCGAAAGAGAGGTAGCCTTCAAAGAAACAATTATCGCCCCAGAAGTCGTAGGAGAGCTCACGCAAGCAGAAGGAAGCTATGAGTCACCTTACGGAAAAATAAGTACACTTTGGAAAAAAACCAGCAAACGCTTTACCCTAAACGTAAGCATTCCTGTCAATACACATGCTAAAATTTTAGTAGATCAACATTTAGGAAAAACTATTAAACAAAATGGTAAAATCATTCCAGCCGAAAAGCAAGGCAATAAATATTTGATATCAGTAGGTTCAGGGAATTACCTTTTTGAATTATATTAGTCCTTTTTATCCGTAGAGATACAAGGCTTGTGTCTTTTGTAAAGAATGTTTTAGCCGTAAAATATTACATCTGATTCATGTCAAATACAGGAGACGCAAGCATTGCGTCTCTACAGAAAATTATCTTTTTATTTTTGAAAAACATGAAAAAAAATATCAGTCTTACCCTTCTCTTATTGGCGCTAGGTATTAGCGCACAAGCGCAGGTATATTTGAATGTATTGAAATTTGGGGTCAAAAATGATAGCTCCAAACTCGCAACAGAAGGAATCAAAAAAGCCATTGCCAGTGCGGTCAAACAAGGGGGAGGAACCATCTTTTTTCCTGCTGGAAAATATAAAACTGGTCCTATCGAACTCAAAAGCAATATTACTATCTTCATCGATGCTGGTGCTGAGTTACATTTTACCGATGATTTTGACGCCTATCTCCCAATGGTTCCTTCTCGCTGGGAAGGGACAGATGTCGTTAATTTTTCACCGCTATTTTATGCCTATAAGGCCGAAAATATTGCCATTAAGGGAAGAGGCTTGGTTGACGGGCATGGCAAAAAATGGTGGGCTTACTCAGAAGTTCATGTCAAAAACATTCCCACTTCTAAATGGCAAGAGGAGTTCAAAAGACTCAACAAAGATGTATTGGCACCAGACCTTCCAGGTTGGATAGAGAAAGGTTTTTTGCGTCCTCCTTTCATACAACCCATGTTTTGTAAAAATGTACAAATTGAAGGAATCACGATACGAAATTCTCCTTTCTGGACAGTCAACCCTGAGTTTTGTGACAATGTAACCATTCATGGTGTGACCATCGAAAACCCTCATTCTCCCAATACAGACGGCATTAACCCCGAATCTTGTAGCAACGTGCATATTTCCAACTGCCATATTAGTGTAGGTGATGACTGCATTACCATCAAATCAGGAAAAGATCGTTCGGGGCGCAAAAGAAATATTCCTGCCGAAAATTATACCATTACTAACTGTACGATGCTGTCGGGACATGGAGGTGTTGTAATTGGTAGTGAAATGTCGGGTGGTGTGAAAAAGATTGTGATTTCGAACTGCATTTTCGATGGTACAGACAGAGGAATTCGTATCAAAACGGCACGCGGTCGTGGTGGCGTAGTCGAGGATATTCGTGTAGATAATATCGTGATGAAAAACATCAAAGAACAGGCTATTGTACTCGATATGCAATATGCCAAAACGACGGTTGAGCCCATTTCTGAGCGCACTCCCATTTTCCGCAATATTCATTTTAGCAATATCACCGCACAAGGAAATCAAGCAGGCTATCTAAATGGACTTGAAGAACTACCTATTGAAGACATCAGCTTTCAAGACCTCAATTTTGATACACAATCAGGTTTTGTCATTAAAAACTCCAAAAATATCCAGTTCGACAACGTGCGTGTCAATACCGAAAGAGGAGCTGTCATTAAAGCCGAAAACAGTCAGCTAATCAGCATCAAACAAGTATTGACGAATAAGCCACATGCGGGAGTTCCTATCTTGGATTTCAACAATTTACAGCAAGTTTCCATCCAAGGAAATATCCCTTTAGTATCGACCGATATGTATTTGAAAGTCTCAGGAGAAAAGTCAGCTAATTATTTGATGGGAGATAACAATTTCAAAAATGTCAAAACCCCTAT
>NZ_JBMLSD010000048.1:0-8285 GCF_049240685.1 Flectobacillus sp. | reverse complement strand
AAAAAACACTCTGTGCCTTTGTGCCTGTGTGCCTGTTCACTCTACTACTAAAAAAAACTCTTTGCCTAATGCCTCCTTGCCTATCCCCTATTTACTGAACCACCACTTTTATCCTATCCACAGGTATTCCACCGAGGCGATAGTCGAGGATATAAACTCCTTGAGGAAATTGTCGATTCAATGGTACTTGATATTCTCCCACAGATTGATTTTGGTTGACTACCTCGTGTACTTTTGTTCCTGACAAATCATAAAGATTGATTTCTACTTGCCCCCTTGTCATAACTTCATATCTAACCTGACTGTTTGAAACTGCGGGGTTTGGAAAAATGGTCAGACTTCTTTTAGGTTCAAAAAACTCTTCAATCCCTAAAACTAGCGACTTACTTTGAAACTGCCCATCGAGCCAAAGGCATCTCGAACGAATCCAATCTTTCATAAAATTTAATTCATCCTGAAAAGTCGTACCCACGTAATAGTTTGGCCAAACTTTTGTTCCCAAAACTCCAGGCCATCTTTTGAAATTTCGTGCTACCGCAGGAGCTATAATCTTAGCCGTTGAATCTATCCATTGATTGATACGGTCTGTGGATAAAATAGATTTTCGAAGTTCGCTCCAACGGTTAGAAGCTTTGGTTCTAAAATCTTCATCTTGCACCAGCTTCGACCACCAAAAAGGAGACAAATAAATGTCGCCATTGGAAGACGCCAATGTGTTGATTTGGTATTGCCAACCTGTAGTTTTGTATCCTTCATAATAATCAGCATTGCCATAAGCCAAGTTGTAATCCCAAGCTGGACCCATTTTTAGTCGGGCATCTTTACTATCTTTATCCTTGTAAAAATAGGTGCTGAGACGATAGCCATCAATATTTTTGCTAAGCTCGGTCAAGATAAAATAGTCTACAAAAGAATCCATATCTATCATATTTCGCCAAGCGGCGTCTTTATCGAGTGCTGTATTGGCGTAAAGTTCTTTTTCAAAAGTTGTCATCCAGCCTTTGATATAAGTCAACTGTTTGGAGGTCAAATCGGCATATTTGGGATATTCTACCTGAAAAAGTACAATGGGTGTCCCAATCGTATTTTTCCAAGACCAAGCAGGTGAACCGTTGACTTTATCAATTTTAAGAATATACCCACCCGTAAGGGCATCGCCAGTGCTATCGGTGGTTTTTAGGCTCGAAATATTGACACGGTTTTTATCTCTTTTAATTTTTTCCATCACCAAATACAAACCATCGTACCGCCCGTTGAGTGTGATTTCGCAATAGCGCGTGCGGGTAGCGTATCTTCCCATACGATTCGAAATATCGTATGTTAGGGCATCTCGCATAAAGGTTTTGTCATTATAACTCGCATTGAGCACCCAATCTGACTCTTCGGGCATTCCTAAAAAAGCTATCTTCTGGCTTTTCCCAGTGGTATCTGCCCATAATTCAAAACCATAAGGTTTTTTAGGAAAAAGATCTTTGGAAGTCGAACCCCTCAACTCTATACCCAAATACCCATCATAACCTGTAGGTGTATCGTTGGGTGTATTTGCTCGTCCGTTGCCATTATTGATGAGTTGTAAAGTCCCCAAAATCTTAGGTTCATCGGGAATGGTAGCACCATTTTTTGTCGTAATTTTTAGGATAGGTAAATTAGATTGGTCGAGGGTTTGTGCAAATAGGAAATGATGACATAAAATACCCCAAAAGGTTAGAAGTAATATTTTTTTCATAGTTCAGATAGAATAGTTATTCACAAATATAGTCAATATTTTAGCTGAATAATGATAATCTATCCTGAGACAGAATTCTCTATGAAAGCTATTTATCAATAGAATATAGTCAACTTTCTTAGGCAAAAAGCCGTTTAGCCTGTAATAAAAACCATTTTTTTTATTTTTATCAAAATTAAAGATGTTATAACATTTGTATTTAACTAAAAAAACAAGCTAAATTTAGAGCCAAACTTTTACCCTAGTGTTAAATTATCTATGAACTATTTAACTGACGAGCAGGTTGCCAAGCTTGCTCCTGATGCCTCTTCTTTAAAAGCAGGTAGAGACTTGTCTCAAGAACGCAAATGGCTCAATTTTCAATCCAATGAAAGGGTCTTGTGGGGAGAGCTTCAAGGAAGTGGCAAAAATCCCTATCAAACTCAAGTTGACCTAAACAATACTGCCTTCAAATGCTCTTGTCCGAGCAGAAAATTCCCTTGTAAACACGGTTTGGGACTTTTGTTTTTGGTAGCACAAAAAGAAGGTCAAATTCCCTCAAACCTTGAAGAACCATTGTGGGTAAGCGAGTGGATGAATAAACGAAGTGCCAAAGCAAATAAAGCAGAAGAACCGACAGAGGAAGCATCTCCAGAAACGATTGCGGCTCAAGCCGAAAAGCAAGCTCAAGCCAAAGCCAAACGTCAGGAAGAACGTTATTTGAAAGTCCAAAACGGAATGGCAGAATTAGAACTTTGGCTCAAAGACCTCGTGCAAGCAGGGCTATTGACGATTCCTCAAAAAGGCATACCCTATTTTGAACGCATGGCAGCCCGATTGGTCGACTCACAAGCCAATGGTCTAGCTGGATTGGTAAAGTCTTTTAACAAGTTGGATTTTAGTACAAATGACGACTGGCAAAGAAAATCCTTAGAAATCCTTTCCAAAATCTACTTACTCATCGAATCATTCAATCGCCTAGAACAACTCCCTCCACTAATGCAGGAGGAAGTAAAAGCAAGAATTGGTTGGAATATCCAAACCAAAGAATTATTTGAGCGTGAAGATATTGAAACCATCAAAGATTACTGGTTAGTGATAGGTCGCCAAACTACCATAGAAGAAGGATTAATGATGCAGAAAAACTGGCTTTGGGGACTTAAAAGCCAGAAAAAGGCTCTCGTCTTAAATTTTTCGTTTGGCGGTATGGCCATAGAAACGCCTATTTTGCCAGGTACTGTTGCGCATGCCAATCTGGCTTTTTATCCTAGTCATACTCCCTTAAGAGCTACCGTCAAAGACTACATTTCGACTATCGACTATCTCCCTGAGCCTATTTCTGGAAGCAATTCTTGGGACGAAGTCCACTCAACAGCTGTGGATATTTTAGCACAAAACCCTTGGATAGATATCATTCCTATGTTGATTGAGCAAGTACGTGTCGTATTTCATCAAGGAAAATACTATCTACAGGATGCCAATGAGGCTATTGCGATGATTGATAACTCTGTCAATCAAGAGCAAATCTGGCAATTATTGGCGCTTACAGGTGGCAATGCCGTATCGCTGATGGTGCTATATCAGTTTGATTCAGTTGTACCATTGGGTATCGTTCACAATTATGACTATCTATTATTAGACTAGGCTTACACTTTTAAGCTTTGTTTGTAATAATCAACCTTCGACCAACCATATTTTGCTATTCATATTATGTATTGGAGTCACCTAAAAAAAACGGCCTTATTGGGTACAAACAAAATGCCCTTGCAGCTAGAGCCCTTACCCAACCCAATCAGCGGAGTGCTTTCAGGGGTAAAAAATCCTGAAGATATTTTTTTAAAAGCTTCTAGTATGACGCTTTTATATGAAAAAGCTGGCACTACTCACGAGAAAGTAACTTTTCCTACTCAGGCTTTTTCTGAAACCGAAACCTCCGAGTATTGTTCGAAGAATATCCATGCCATTTGGAAAGGTTTTTTGAATGAAGAGAAACTCAATTATTACTTGGTCGAATATTTACTACTCCAATGTACGCAACATCAGCTGATTGTTCGGGATAACCTGCTTGTTCCTATACTCAGTAAATTTTTTCCAAAATTCAAATCAAAATTATACCCAATTATTGGTAAAAAAGGACTTTGGCTTACCCAGTTTAATCCCGATTGGCAACAAGGTAAGATACTAGTTGACGATGTTTGGGCCGAAGGCAAACCCTCTGCACGAAAATTATATTTTAGTAAATTAAGAAAAGAAAAGCCTCAAGAAGCCTTGGCGCTTTTGGAAGCTTCATGGAGTTCGGAAACGGGAAAAGACCTTAAAGATTTTCTGAATGAATTCTTTCATCAGTTATCCAATCAAGACCTTGATTTTTTGGACAAAGTATACACTGCATTAATCCAAATCAAAAACCCTAAAGAAATAACCACTGATACCCTTAAGATAATCCATCGCCTCAAGCTAGGCATTTATGGTGGAGAATGGGCTAATCAAGTAGCCGAATCCATCATGCCTATACTTTCCAAACACTTGGAGTCAGTTAAAAAAAATAAAGAAATAGCTCAATTCTGGGAGGAGACCAAACTGAGAGAAACGTTAGGAATCGAGGCTATTAGTCCTCACAGAGGTGTTTCAGATGAATTGTATTGGCTTTCTGAAACCTTAGCGTACTTACATCCAACCTATATCATCGAATATTTTGAAAATGATATACCAAAACTTATTCAAAAGTTGGTAGATACGCCTGCGTCGATTTTACTCAATACTTTTGCTAAAAGTATGAAACTTGCAAAGCCTGAGCAAATTGATATTTTCTTATCAAGTTCTGACTTCTCAAAATATGCTTGGCTTGATTTATTGCCATTGCTGAGTTTGGAAAAACAAGAAGCGCTTTTAATGAAAACGGATGCGATTCACTTTGCCCTACTCAAAGATTTTGTCTTACAAAATCCACATCAAACGTTTTCTACAAAATTTTCAACCTTTATTTTATCCCTCTTGGCGTCGGTAGTTGTTCATCCACAATCCCATTACACGCTCATGTACGAGTATGATTTGTTGAATGCCTTAGGGAGAAGTCTTTCGACTCAGCTACTAAAACAACTTGACAATTACCCAGAACAAATTCAGACGGATGCACATAAAAACATGTGGACTCGCTCTGTAATAGCTCCGTTAAAATCTTCGCTACATTACAAAGAGAGAATTCAATCAGAATTTTTACAAAAACGTTAGCTTGTCGCTATTTCAAACAAATAACTCAGTAAACAAGCTTCACATAAACCTTCAACACCATGAACGTATTACGTCAACACGCAGAAGAGCAATTTGCTCATGAACTAGAAGAAATTAGTAAACAAGATAAAAATACTCGCCCGACCAGTTGGAATCTTTCGCCACAGGCGGTCGTACAATATTTAATAGGTGGTAAGCTACCAAATGGCTTTGAGGTATCGCCCAAATACATCGGCAATCGCCGTTTGATGGAAATTGCGGTAGCTACCCTCACCACCGACCGAGCACTGCTATTATATGGATTGCCCGGAACGGCCAAGTCATGGGTAGCTGAGCATTTAGCAGCCGCTATTTCAGGAAACTCTACTTTGCTCGTTCAAGGTACAGCAGGAACCAGCGAAGAGGCCATTCGCTACGGCTGGAATTATGCCAAGTTATTAGCCGAAGGGCCAAGCGAAAATGCCTTGGTAACAACGCCTATGATGCAGGCCATGCGTACAGGAAAAATCGCCAGAATTGAAGAATTAACACGTATCACGGCTGATGTTCAGGACACTTTAATTACTATTTTATCAGAAAAAACACTTCCAATTCCTGAGCTAAACATGGAAGTTCAAGCGGTAAGAGGATTTAATGTTATTGCCACTGCCAACAACCGTGACAAAGGAGTAAACGAACTGTCTGGCGCCTTAAAACGTCGTTTTAATACAGTGATTTTACCTGTTCCAGAAACGATGAAGGAAGAAGTAGAAATTGTACAACATCGTGTATCTAGTTTACAAAAAGCCTTAGAACTTCCTGCCGAAGCCCCTGCTTTAAAAGAAATTCAAAGAATTGTAACCATTTTCCGTGAGTTGCGCGCTGGCGTAACAGCCGACGGCAAAACCAAAATCAAAACGCCATCGAGCACGATGAGTACCGCCGAAGCCATTTCGGTAGTAAATAATGGTTTAGCCTTGGCTGCTCACTTTGGCGATGGTCGCCTCAATGCCGAGGATTTAGCCGCCGGTTTGGTTGGAGCTGTAGTAAAAGACCCGATTCAAGATAAAGTCGTTTGGAATGAATACTTAGAAACAGTCATCAAAACACGAGAAGACTGGAAAGATGTGTATCGTGCTTGTAAAGAGATTGTATTGTAAAATCAGCAATACCTATTCATAACAAACAGAATCTTTAACGCTTAAATCTGCACGTAAAATATGCCCTTAACAATTTTGGGAATACGACATCATGGGGTAGGTTCGACCCAAAATGTAATCGAAATGTTGGAGCAAATCCAGCCAGATATGGTATTGGTAGAAGGCGCTCCAGAACTAGATTCGATGATTTCTTGGATAGGCAACGAACAGCTTCGTCCTCCTGTGGCTGTACTTGGTTATAACGTAGACGACCCTCAACAGGCGACCTTCTACCCTTTTGCGGAGTTTTCACCTGAATGGCAAGCCATCCTTTATGCCAACCAACGCCAAATCCCTGTAAAGATGTTGGATTTGCCTTTGGCAATAGGTTTTCAACAAAAAAAGAATGAAAAAGAAAATGAGACAATAGAAGAAGCCGATAGCGAAGAGACTGAACCAGTAGCGCCTCCGCCTATCCACAAAGACCCTATTGCCTACTTTGCTGAAATAGCGGGTTATGACAATTCGGAGCTATGGTGGGAACATCATTTCGAGCATAACTATATATCTAACAATGCCAAAGAACATTTTGATGCTGTAATGCTCATGATGTCGGAGCTTCGACAAGCCAATATTCCATCGGTTATGGATGAAGAAAATATTGCCCGCGAGGCCTATATGCGTGAGATTATCCGAAAGGCTCAAAACGAACTTTACAGTAACATTGTGGTGGTCTGTGGTGCTTGGCACGCCCCTGCCCTTCTTGATGTAAACACTACTGCCAAAGCCGACACAAAGCTCCTTAAGTCTTTACCCAAAACTAAAATCAAAGTAGCTACTACTTGGATTCCATGGACAAACCAGCGTTTATCCATGCACTCAGGATACGGTGCAGGAATTACCTCGCCAGGTTGGTATGACTTTTTATGGAAAAACGGAAATCGACCAGATTTTGCGATAGAATGGCTGAGTCACGTGGCGAGGCTTTTCCGCAAAAAACAAATTGATATATCTACTGCTCACGTCATAGAGGCATTTCGTTTGGCCGAAACCCTAAGCAGTTTACGAGGACTTTCTCGCATCGGTCTACTCGAGCTCAATGAGGCAACCCAAACGGTGATGTGCATGGGCGATACCGTTTTGCTGAGTTTGGTCAAAGATAAACTTATTGTAGCCAATCGTTTGGGCGAAGTTCCAGACGAATTACCCAAAGTACCCTTACAGCTTGATTTTGAAAAACTGGCAAAAAGTAATCGTTTGGCGCTTAGTGCCGAAAAGAAAGATTATGAGTTAGACCTTCGAAAAGAGTTAGACCTCAATCGAAGTAAGATGATTCATCGTTTGGATATTTTGGAAATCAATTGGGGACAAAAGGTATATGCCCGTAGCAAAGGAACTTTTAAAGAAGCATGGACTTTGGCTTGGAAACCCGAAATGTACCTTTCCTTGATTGATAAAGCCGTTTGGGGTAATACCCTCGAAGATGCTTGTACCAAATACCTGATAGATACTAGCCAAAAATCGCAACATATCGGAAAAATTGCCGACAATATTCAAAAAGCCATCCCTGCTGAGCTGTTTGTAGCTATTGAATTTTTATTAAAAAAAATTGATGAAGTTGCCACCATCTCAGCCGACATTCTCGACCTGATGACCGCCCTCAAACCGATGGTAGAAGTTAGTAGATACGGAAATGTTCGCAAAACAGACTTAGGTGCTATTCGCCAAATTGTAGATAGCCTCCTCACCCGAATTTGCATAGGCTTACCCAATACTTGCTATGGGCTTGACGATGACAATTCAAGAAAAGTATTTGAACATATTCAACAAGTTAATGAAGCTACCAAGCTTATCGAAAACGACGAACTAACTAAGCTATGGTTCGAAACCCTCAAAAAGCTATTGAATAAAGACGGCGTTCATAGTATCATTCAAGGATGTACCTGTCGCTTGTTGCTCGATGCCCATGAGATAGATACCGAAGAAACCGCAGAACGATTTGCTTGGGCCTTGTCGCAAGGACAAGAACCCAATTTTTCGGCAGGATGGCTCGAAGGATTTCTCAAAGGAAGCGGTGTTATTTTGATATACGACCATGTCCTTTGGAATCTTCTTTACAAATGGGTAGTGGAACTTCCACAGGAATATTTCACAGAGTTATTGCCTATTTTACGACGTACTTTTTCACACTTTATACCCAATGAGCGTAAGCAACTTGGCGAAAAAGCCAA
>NZ_JBMLSD010000047.1:26680-30573 GCF_049240685.1 Flectobacillus sp. | reverse complement strand
CTACTCCTGCCACCGAATTGTAATGTTCCATGCCAAAAATGAAGTTTTTGCCTGTTGCCAATGATTTTTGATAAATGTGCTTGAATACTATCTCGTGGTTGATTTCGCCTGTACTGGGTTCAAAACGTTGGGGTACATCGCCAATCTGGAAATAGCCGATTTCGTCCCAAACCAAATCTATGTTGCGTTGCAAATGCCCTTCGTTTTGTTGTAAATGAAACAAATCGAACAGAATTTTGCAGGCAGGGCTATTCACGGCTTTTGCCAATAAATAGCATTGTGCCGAAGTTTTAAGATAGACTTGTGGCGGAAAACTGAGCGGTTCGAGTAGCATTACCATGCCATGAGGCTCGAAAATTTCGGCGGCTCTTTTGAGGCTTTCCAGTACATTCGCCGTTTGGATTTCATACGGCAAGGTAGGGTCTGCGGCATCTGGCACAACAGTGACGTATTTGCCGTTGAGGCGTTTGCCTACTTCTACGGCTTGACGACATTTGTCTAAAAAGATATTTCTAAATTCCTCTTTACCCGACGTAAACGCTGCATTGGGTGGCCAATTGACAGGCCCCATCACAAACGTTCCCATTTCCATATTTAAGTCGGAAAGCGTTTTGCCAATTTTATCTAAGTACTCAGGCGTTTGTCCGAGCATCCCTATGCCCATCAAATTGGGCATGGGTACACCCGAAAAGGCGTTGTCTTCAAAAGCGGTAAAGCCTAAGTCGGCCGAGTATTTAATTTGGTCGATAAGGTCGCTTCCTGCCGAAGCGAATGTCCCAAAATGGGGGGCGTATTTGAGTTTGAAAGTATTCATTTTTAAAAATTATCAGCTTGTTTATAGGCTTCTAATAAAGCTTGTTCGCCTTCAATGCCATCAATTGAGTTGAAATGTTCCATGCCCAAAATGAAATCTTTCTGACTGGCTTTCGACTTTTGGTAAATGTGTTTGAAGATATTTTTGTAATTGATTTCACCCGTTCCTGGCTCGCATCGCCCTGGTTCATCGCCAACTTGGAAATAACCGATTTCATCCCAAACCATGTCGATGTGGTATATCAATCTGCCTTCATTTTTTTGCAAATGATACATATCGAACAAAATTTTACAGGCATCTCTGTTCACGGCTTTGCACAACATGTACGCCTGTGCCGAGGTTCTGAGGAAAAGCTCGTGGTGGTCGGCAAGGGTTTCTATCGCCATTGTCACGCCAATAGGCTCAAAAATATCACTGGCTTTTCTGAGGGCATCAATGGCATGAGCCGTTTGCATTTCGATAGGCAAAGAGCGGTCGAAACAATCGAGCGTAATGGTTACAAATTTGGCATTGATACGTTTGGCAACTTCTACACCGCTTTTACATTTAGTAAGAAATTCCTCTAAATATTCAGGTTTGCCCGAAGTGACCAATTCGATGGGCGGCCATTTGGTGGGGGTCAATACAAACGTGCCCATTTCCATGCCTCTTTTTGCCAAGGTTTCGCCAATTTTATTGAGCATCTCAGGCGTTTGGCTGCACATCCCAATACCCATGCGGGTAGAATTAAACTGCACCAAGGGCGACACGAAGCCGCTATCTTCGAGAGCTTTGAAGCCCAAATCAGCCATATAATTGATTTGGTCGATTGGGTCTTTTCCTGCCGAATGCGTAAACGAACCAATATGCGGAGCGTATTTTAGTTTAAAAGGCATATTATTGGAATTAAAATATACTATTTTAAAATTAAATTTTAAATTTGTATAAAAATAAAGTATATGTTTATTGAAAGAACCTTGGCAGAGCCTATTCAAAGGCTTATAAGCAAATTCCCGATTTTAGCCATTACTGGTCCTCGACAATCGGGTAAAACAACCCTTATCAAGAATCTATTCCCTGATTATGAATATGTTACCCTTGAAAATCCTGATATTAGAGAGCGAGCCTTGTTAGACCCTAATGGGTTTTTACGAAACTACGCTTCTCGTGTTATTTTTGATGAAGTACAACAAGTGCCTTCTTTGTTTTCATACCTCCAAACGAAAGTAGATAATGATAAACAAATGGGACAATTTGTACTTTCGGGTTCTCAGAACTTTCAACTTTTACAAAGTATTAGTCAGAGTTTAGCTGGTAGAGTTGCCTTATTTCAACTAATGCCCCTCGATTTTAGAGAATTATCTTCTAAACAACTGTTGCCTACTGACTGGTGTAGTACTGCTTTTAAAGGATTTTATCCTGCTATCTACGACCGTGGCATTGAGCCAACTGATTATCATAGAAACTATATTGAAACCTATATTGAGCGTGACGTTAGGCAATTGATAAATATTCGAGACCTACGATTGTTTAGGCTTTTTTTAAAATACTGTGCAGGTCATGCAGGACAAATGCTCAATATCCAAAAAATTGCCAACGAAGTCGGTATTTCTCAGCCCACCGCTCAGGCTTGGTTATCGGTTTTAGAAACCAGCTATATTGTTTTTACCTTAGCCCCTTACTATCAAAATTTCAGTAAAAGGCTTGTGAAAACCCCTAAATTGTATTTTTACGATACTGGCTTGCTTTGTTATTTGTTAGGCATGAATAACACAAGCGACTTAGACCATTATTATCAACGAGGAGCGATTTTTGAAAATCTCATCATAGCCGAATTACATAAAAACCAAACGCATGAGTATCGCCAACAATCATTCTATTTTTGGCGAGATAACAACCAATTAGAAGTTGATGTTTTGTATGAAAAAATGAATCAGTTGCATATTGCAGAAATCAAATCTGCCGAAACAATTCATTCTTCTTATTTTAAGAATATGCACACTTTTACAAAAATTTCAACAACCCAAGTACCCAAGCGTAATTTAATTTATGGTGGACAAGAATCTTATCAATACCTTGACACAGAGGTTATTTCATGGAAAAACACGCATAAATTTTTAGATTAAACAGCCAGATTCGACAAAATTTTCTTGAAAAGTTTATGCTGTTTTTCTACTTGGTCGAAGGCATCAAACTCATCGGTAAATGCCGAGCCTTCGTATTCTGATGAAATATAGCCTTTGTAACCTCCTTCGTGGAAAACCTTGAAAATGGCAGGGTAATCTATCGAAGGCTCATCGCCATTTTCATCGAAACCATAGAATTTACCATGTACGTGTACCACGTAGGGCATGATTTCTTTCCAGTTTTCTACGGGCTGACGGCCATTCATGCTAAATGCCATATTCAGGCGACCAATTTGTGGCGGCGTAGCCCCCATTGGAACTAATCTTTGGGCCAATTCACCAAATTTGGCTGGCGTTGGAATATCTTTATGCCAAATTTCTTTGGTAATGGCAATCATCTCGTCAGTAACACCTGCCGTTTTAAAGCTGGTCAATAACGCCTCCGGAATGGCACGCATACAAGTCCCCATATCTGGCACAAAGCGTAACACGCGGGTCTGCATTTGTCCAAACATTTCAGCCATTTTAATTACTGAAGGGTGGTCAACGCTGTAAGGCGTATGTAGCTCTATTCCCATCACGACGTTAGCTTTTTCTGCAAAAGGCACGAGTTTTTGATAGACTTCGGCTGGTGCGGTAGTTTGGCAACGCAGGATAGGAAAGCCGAGTTTTTGAGCCGCCAAAATCTGAGGTTTGATGTATTCTACGGTTTCATCAATACTCATTTTGGCGTGGCGTTTGATAGCCACATCAATGTTGGCATCTAAAGCCACTGGCTCAAACTCGTACTTGTCAAGGAGGTTTTTTACTTCTTTTTCGGTTTGGTCAGAGATGTATGGAAATCCTCTAAGGCTTTGAAAGCCAATTATTTCTAAACCGGTACCTAAGTCACGTTTACGAGTTTCGGCAATTACGTCTTCCAACGAAAATTGTCCAGAGTTCCATTCGTAAGCGTAGGAAAAAAGGGAGGTGGC
>NZ_JBMLSD010000047.1:3065-26580 GCF_049240685.1 Flectobacillus sp. | reverse complement strand
ACCGTCGAACATATTGTTCGTTTGGCAAAAGCAAAGGCTATTCAAAAATTGAATGTACATAGCCTTTAACATGCAATATTCCCATTAAAATTGAGGAACTATTTGAGATGATGCTTGCTGGTTTTTATCCATAAACTTCTACTGACATACCAAATTTTTCTGTACTAAACTACTTGCCATTAATGGATTACCTTGTGGCCCTACCAAAATGTAAGGGATATAAAGGTCGTATTTGAATTCTACCTGATACGTTTCTCCTTTTTCTAATGGCTGGGCTACGGCTAAAGCTCCTCTGTCGAGGATAAAGAGCCATTCTTTGTCCAGTTCGGGGAGTTGCTCATAGGTATATTCGTTGCCGTTTACCTTGATGTTCAATTGGCTTTTGTCGATTTCTTGCCCGTTTATTTTTAGGCTAAAATCCATACAAGAAAGAGGCAAGGCTCTATACCAATGCGACTGAAATTTGAGCTGAAAGCCATTTTCGGTGGCTTCTAAGGCATCTTCTCTTAAAATATATTTGTCTAAAGGACCCATAATAATTTGCTTTAAGCAATAAGCTGTATGCGATAGGCTTCGTTAATTTAGCTTATAGCCTAATGCTTACAGCTTAAAGCATTAGTTATAAATTTCACTTAGTTGATTATCAATATAATACCTCGATAGTGCCATCGAAGCCAGCAAGTCGGGTGTGCCGTCGGTTTCGACAGTTACCCAACCTTTGAATTGATGCTTTTTGAGTAATTGATACAAACCTTTGAAATCGAGTACACCTTCGCCAGGTTCCCAAAACCAACGTGTGCCATCGTCCACAATTTCGATGTCTCGACTGTAGCGTATGTCATCGGGTAAAGCGGGCGTAGCGGTATCTTTCAAGTGGAACGTACAGATACGGTCGTGGTAGGTATCATAAAATTCCAGTATATCTTCGCCCAGTAAAGCTACTTGTGCCGTGTCGAGGCAATAATGCACATAGCGTGGGTCGGTGAGTTCGAGGTATTCACGGTGGTTGTCTTTGTTGATTGCCAAGAAAAACTCGTTATGAATCCCAATTTGTACGCCCTTGTCAGTGGCGTATTTGCCCACTTCTGTGATGATTTCGGCCGATGCTTTGATTTGGTCACGACTCAAAGGCCCTACCCCATAATAATTGTTTATTGGGGCAGAATTTAGCTGAGTACCACCAAATTCAACCAACAAATCCACGGCTTTTTTACTTTCTTCAAGCGTTTGTTTATGGTGCGTTCGGTCGTAGGGTTTGTCAATCAAATGAAACATTCCACTTACTTCAACGCCACGCTCGGCTGCAAAATCTTTGAAGGCTTGGGGAGAACCAAAAAGAGGTAACATTTCTGGAAAATCCCACGGAGCAAGCTCTATTCCATTGAATCCCAAGGATTTTTGGTAACGAAGGATTCTGTCCCAGTCGGTATAATAGGCCGAATTGGTTTTGTCTTCGTAATAAAACTCACGGAAATTGTCAATCCTTTGGTAAGGAATGTTTTTCCAGTGGTTCATGTGAGAATATTTGATATTTGGGATTTCGGATTTCGCTGGGGTCGCACTCGACTTTTGGATTTGTTCCATATTTTTCTTTTTTATCATTAATAAAATTTTTCTTTTATGTTTTATTCCGAAATCTCAATGTCGAAGGCGACCCCCGCCAAATCCGAAATCGTTTTTCTGCTTCTCAGCAAAGCACGCATGGGTTCACGGGTTTGGCGATTACTCACGATTGCCCAGCCATCATAATTGATTTCTTTGAGCGTTTGACAGAATCCGCTCAAATCAACCTTTCCTAAACCTATATCTTTAAAAACCTGCGTAGCACGGTGTTGTGGATATTCGGGCAAAGGTGTTTTCCAGGTTTCATTATCATCCATAAATGCTGTGTCGGTTAGATAAATTGAACCAATTTTACTGGCATTATTTTTCAATAATTCAGTTGAATTTTGACCTGCAATACTCAAATTTGCCGAATCAATATTAAAATGAATTGAATCATCTAATTGCGACAGAAACGTTTGGTAATCTTGGCTACGAAGCACACTCCAATACTCATTTCTAAGCGAAATTTTGATGCCTTTCTCTTGAGCAACTTTAGCAAAACCATTGATTAACTGAATGGTACGGTTCATAAAATCGCCTTCCCAAGTTGGGTTTTTGCCATGATAATGCTGTACCAAACCATAAGGCGGCGTGGGAGTAATGGCTATGTAGTCGCAACCCAATTCGGCGGCATAACGGATGGCTTCCCCTCCGAAGTAGCCAGAAGCCCCAAAGTAAAAATCAAGGTTTTCGTTACGCATAAAAATGGTAGGATTGAAATGAATCCCAGCCACTTTTTCGATGCCGTTTGCTTGTAAATGAGCCACAAATTTGGCAACTGTTTCAAATTTTACTTCGATACAATACTTGGTAAAAGGCACACCCGAGCCACCTCTGAAAATCCAGAAGGGGTCAAACGGAATCTCAACAGCCCTAAAACCTGCTGTGGCTATCATGGGGTATAGCTCATCCCAATAATACTTGCTTTCGTAGCGATTACGGTTGGGTTCTTGGTGATGCACATTCACCATATCGAGGCTTATTCCTATTTTCATTTTCTTTATGTATAAAGGATTTGAGAAGCTGAAGTGATGAAATTCAAATTTTCAAATCATCGCATCAAAAATTTACTTTCTTCTCGAAAACTCTGATACTCGGAAAAGGCATATAGCCAATTCGGAGGTTGATTTTTAGTCCAATGGTGTGTTCACCTGCGGACAAATCACCTGCTTTAGCCACCGAAAGGGTCGCTACTTCGCCCATTTCCCAGCGGTCATCCGTTTCATTTTCTCGTTGCTCAAGGTTATAGGTATTGCCATGAACCGTGATAGCTACATCGCTTTGGGGCAAAGTTTCGCCATCTAAAGAAACTTCTATTTCTTCGACCATCGAAAGCGAAACGCCTCTGTAATAAGGCAATCTTGCTCCTATTTCAAAGCCTTTTTCGGTCTTTTTTGCCCTTTCTGGCACAATCATATATTTTTCGTACATAATTCTATTTTGGATTTATGATTTGGGATTGGGGATTTTACGTTATCCACACCGAAATCTTGTAAATACTATTTTTATTTTCACATTGGCTCAAATCCGAAATCCGAAATCCCACATCCCAAATGCTTCAACATTTCTTGGTGTCTGCGTACTTGTTCTACGCTATCGACCTCATAAATATCTTGGATATGGCGATTGCCTTCGTATTCGGTAGCGATGTAGCCATTGTAGCCATGTTTTTGTAATACGGCAACTACTTCATTGTAGGGAATACTGTACTCTGTGTAATCTTCCAACATCTCTAAACATTTGCCATGAATATGTATAATTCTGTCGATATGCGGCACTAAACTGAGCGGATTGACAAAAGGTGTATGGCGTGAAAGCTCTGCTACGGCCATATCTATACGTCTATTACTCATCTTAGATACTTCATAAACCGTATATTCTGCCATTACGCCTTTTTCGTGTTGTTCGCAAACGTATTTGGCTATTTCGGGGTCGGCTCCGTTGCGAATCATTCGCTCTACTTGCACACGAGGCAGGCGTTGGGTAAAACCACCCATATCAGGAATAAAGCCAAAGTGTTTTGTACCTGTGCGTTCCATCACTTCCCAGTGGCGTAACATCCATGCACTATTGATATTCCAAGGTGCGTGTACCTCGATGCCCAATTTGATGTCGTGGTCTTCGGCAAAAGGTAATACTTTTTCAATAATCTGCGGCGTAGTATTCACAATCACACGAATGATTTTGAACCCCAAAGCTTTGGCAAAAAGTATGTCTTTTTTGAAAGAGGCTACCGCTTCTTCGTCCGACCAGTAATGACCTTTTTTCTTGTTATAATCTAAAAACATATCGTGGGCAACAGGCGTAACCTTGTACTTATCCATCCACCCAAACCATTGCTCAATGAATGCTTCTGATGGAATTTTCGGACAACCTGGCACACTTTGTTCGCCTACAATTTCAATTCCTGTTGCACCCGTAGCCGCAGCCGCAGCGATGCAATCTTCAAGGCTCATTTTTTTTAGGAAATATTCTTCCTGGTAGCTGTAGAGGCTTACAGCACGTTTGATTTGATTCGTCATCTAAACTATTTTTATAAAAGTATCCTTGTACAACTAAGTGAATGAGTGGTAAAATATTCTTCATTTTCAAACACCTACAGCATTCACAATACTACATTTATGCTTGTTCTTCTTTCATCATAAAATTGAAGACAACCATCACAAGACAAATAATACCGAAAAGCAAAAAGGCATTCAAAATTCCACCAAAGAGGTTGCTAACCATGCCAACAATAAAAGGCGACAGCGACAAGCCCAAGAAAAAACCACTTCCCCAAATGCCCATGCCACGCCCTCTGAATGGCAAAGGAATAGACCTTAATCCAAAAGCAATCAGTACAGGAATCGACATCCCACAACCGATTTGTTGTACTACAGCACTCGCCATAATGAAGGGAAGCGTTCTGAAAATACCTACCCCAATCAAGCCCAAGCCAATTAAAGTAAACATCATTCCAAATTGTATTTTGCTATTTTTCTTTCCAAAAATTTTGAAAAGTACCGCCCCTATCGGAAGCATCAAACTGGCAACCGCTGTGATTTTTCCTACTTCTTGCGGGTCGGTCAAACCGATTTTATCTAATGCCAACGAAAAATGTAAGGTATAAACATAATACAAAACCGAGGCGATGAATGTGGTAACGAATACCTTGATAATCAAGGGTCTTGATAGTATATCAGGCGTTTTCTGCAATTTGTCCACAGCCGAAGCAGCTTTTTGCGTAGGCTCAAAAATGAAAAAGTATGAACCTATCGGAATCAGCAAGGTAATAGCATACAGCAAGAAAGGATATTGCCAGCCGATTGTTGCCAAATAGCCACTACCCGTAATGACAAAAAAACCAAAGACTGGGCCAATAATACTTTGTATCATCAGCCATGTATTTCTTTTGCTTTCTTCAAAATAATCCCCTAATAAAATATTAGCAACCGTAAGAATAAATGCTTCTCCTATACCCAAAATCAAGCGACCAATAATCAGGAGTGTAAAACTTTCTACAAAAAAAGGGATTACACCTCCGATGCCGTACAAAAACGAAAAAATAAGTAAAAGTTTGCGTCTGCCCAACTTGTCAGCTAAATAGCCCGCATAAGGTGCAAATAAAGCCACACACAAGCCTGGTGCCGAAATCACAAAAGGGGCAAGTATGTCTATGTGTGGAATATCCTTGAAATTATTCCTTAATGTTGGTACTACGGGCATTAGTGTGATAACTGCCATCATGGGCAAAATACTAATGAGCGTAATAATTATTCCTTGCGGAATTCCAGCGATGCGGGTTTGCGAGTTTGGCATAATGGTAAGTTAAATTAAAGCTTAGTAAACATTGGAGGAGAGGCGTTCTCTCCTCCAATGCAGTTTATAAATGGAGGTTCAACTGAGCCCCAATTAATCTTGGCGAACCAAAAATCCAGTTGTAAGTGTTGATGTTACCCCCATTAAAACCTGAAAATGTTATGATTCTATTATCCTCGATATTTTGGGCAAATACGCCTATATCAAACTTTCCTCCTTGGGTTGTGTAAGTCAAGTTGATGTCTGTTTTTGTATAAGCCTTTTGCTTATCCATAGCATAGTTGAAGGCAGTGGTATAATAATCCGACTTAAACAAAGTTTGAATACCTGCGTTTAAAATGCCTTTTCCTATTTTGAAATCGTGGTTATAGCCTGCCGTGAGGGTCCATTTAGGTGCCATAGGCGCTACATTTCCCGCAAGATTTCTTTCAATTACTGCTGCTCCCACTCTATTAGCTACAGTTTTTAGGTCATCGTATTTCGCATCCAAAAAGTTTACAGAAAATCTAAATCTATCGGCTCTCGTTGCCACATATTCTCCATCTATTTCTAAACCTTTTACGGTACTAACACCCGCATTTTGGATAGCGCCACCGATGGCAGTCGAAATAAAAATGGTCACTTGTTGGTCTTTGTAATCATAATAAAAAGCCGAGGCATTCAAACGTAATTTGTTATTCGCAAACTTATTTTTAGACCCAATTTCGTATGCCGTCAAACTTTCTGGATTATACTGACCCAAGTTATCGAAACCTCCTGCTTTATAGCCTGTACTTACTTTTGCAAACAACAGCTTATTGGCATCCACTTTGTACTCTAGTCCAGCCAACCAAGTAGTTCTGTTCCAACTGCCTTCGGTCGGGATTCCCTCAAACGGTTTCATACCTGCTTGAGTAGCAGAAGTAGGCACATTTGGGTAGAAAAATCGAATAATAGAAGGTGGACCAAAAGGGGCTGATGCCAAGTTTCCCCCGCCTAAAACCTTTTTGTCAGAAGTATTTCTGATACCAAACGTTAAGCCCAATTTCTCATTGACATTGTAAGTGGCTTGCCCAAAAATGGCCGATGTTTTTGAATTTACATCTCTGATGAAGAAGTTTAGAAAAGGAACTTGTCCACCAAATGCCCCTGCTGCCGAAACCAATAATAGCCCACGAGCGGTATTTTGGTCTTCATCACCATAAAAACCTCCCACCTGCCAGCTCAATTTAGCTGTTTCGCCATTTAATCTTAGTTCATGGCTTTGCGTTGATGATGCAATATCGTTATGAAAACTATTGGTTTCTGGTACATAGCCATTAAGAGGCTGATAGCCAGTCATAGCTACTTTACGATAACCTGCGGTATAGCTTAAAATTGCTTTGCCAAAATCGTAGGCGATTTTTCCTCTGATAGCCGACTGGTCTATTTTCATAAATCCTGCTGTTGCAACGGGGTAATCATTTGGTAGGGTGGTAGTCCAAGAAATGGGTTCTTTATCTTTTAATTCGGTAAGATTCCCCATCGGAACACCATACTGAGACGGTGCTTGTTGGTCAACTTTGCTAAGTTCCCCAGCTACATAAATTGACAATGCTTTTATTGGATTTACGCTTAAGCCCAAACGAGCTGCCCACATATTGCCATTATCAATTCTGCCATTAAATGCCCCTGTACCGCTACTTTCACGGTAGCCATCGTGCTTGTTTAAAATACCCGCCGCACGTACTGCTGCAATTTTTCCTAAAGGGAGATTCACCATTCCATTCAGTTTCAAAGAATTGTAGTTTCCATAACTTAGCCCCAAATCAGCTTCGCGAGTTTGGGTAGGTTTTTTAGCAATGATATTTACTGCTCCAGCGGTAGCGTTTCGTCCATAGAGCGTACCTTGTGGTCCTTTCAAAACCTCAACACGGTCGAGGTCAAACAAGGCCGCATTTAGGGCTACGGGTCTGTTGATATATTCACCATCAATTCCGACTGTAACGGCTTGGTCAGAAAGTTCGGCAGCGCCTTGATTACTTCCCACACCACGCACGTTGATTTGATTGAAAATGGTATTAGTTATAATATTTAAACTAGGAGCAATTGCCTGCAATTGAACTAAGTCTGTAACACCTTGTTTTTGGATGGTCTTACCCGTGACCAAATCCAATGTAATTGGAACTTTTTGAGCCGAAACCGAACGATTTTCTGCCGTTACGACTACTTCTTCGAGGCTTTCGGTTGCTTCTTTTAAGGTAATATCTAATTGCTTTTTATCGCCAACAGCTACTTCTTGTAATTCGTAGCCTACAAAAGAGAAAATAAGCGTTTGGTTTTTGCGTGCTTCAATCACATATTTTCCGTCTTTATCGGTTGTTGTTCCTTTGGTTGTGCCTTTGATTACAACAGTAACACCTAAAAGTTTGATTCCTTGATCAGATTTAACCGTTCCACTAATTGTTTGAGCCCAAATCAATGAATTTGTTAACAAAATCGTACTAATAGTTAGTACCAATTTCTTCAGGAATTCACTAAAAATAGAATTTTTCTTCATACATTTGATTGTTTTTAAAATTTAGTAAATTTAAAAATCGCTTCAAGCCAATTCTATTCGCAGTAGAGTTGGCTTTTTTTATTGAACAATTGCAATAATTTGTTAAACAAAATTAATATAGGAAGGGTACAATTTTTTATCAAAATGATTCAATTAACTGGCAAAATCAATCCATTGTCATTTTATAATCAATAAAATATAGTTAAAAAATCATATTGGAAGCCTTATTTGTAATCAACCATATTGAAAAGATTGATTATTCCACATTTTATGATTTAGGAAAAAATGAAGGAGATGCTCAAAAGATTCTTCTCTTATATCAAGTTTCATTACTTCTGAGCATAGGTATCTTTACGTAGTTCGAAAGGATATCTTATTTAATAACTCTTTTGAGTATACGTAAAAATGATTGAATAATAATTGTGCGAATTAGGCAATAAGCAAAGAGTTTTAAAATGGTTTTTTAGTAACTACAGATATGTTTTTGCCGAATACCTATAGCTTAAAGCAAACAAATTAAATTTAATAATTAAGTCTGGAGGCTTTTGGTGGTGGGTCTTGGACAAAAGCATGTTAAAACTTTTCAAAACTCTTTGTGAATTACCTGTTGCCTCAAGAATTTACTTAATACTTACGTCTAAAAATCTATCTTTTTTAAATCAATCAATTGATAATGCGTGCTTCGTCCGCCTGCGTCTTCTCTTACCAATACCTGTTGAATTTCTAGATTTTGAATATCTCTCAAAGCCGTATCATTCGAAACTTTGGTCATTTTAGCCCATTTTGAAGTATTTAGTTTTCCCTCAAAACTATCCATCAATTTATTTAGCATAAAATGCTGACGCTCGTTGAGTATTTTGGTAGAAAAATAGCTCCAGTAGCGGGCTTTTTTTAATACAGAATCTAAAGTTTGCTCGGCTTCGATAAGGGCTCTTTCTAAACAAGACAAAAACCAAAATAGCCAATCTGTAATATCTAAATCGCCCTTTTGAGTTCTTTCGAGCATGGTATAATACGTCTTTCGCTCTTTTTGAATTTGAGCTGACATACTATAAAAACGCTGTGAACTTGCGTCGGAGCGAGCTAATAATAAATCTGTCAAGGCACGAGCGATTCGGCCGTTGCCATCATCAAAAGGGTGAATCGTTACAAACCACAAATGGGCTATTCCCGCCTTTAAGATTAAATCATAAGATTGATTTTCATTGAACCATGCCAAAAATACCTTCATTTCGTCTGGCACTTTTTCGGCGATGGGTGCTTCAAAATGTACGATTTCTCTTCCCATAGCGCCTGACACTACCTGCATAGGACCTTCTTGAGCAGTACGCCAATCGCCCACAGTGATTTTGAACATACCACTTCTACCTGTTGGGAATAAAGCAGCATGCCAGCCAAATAATCGTTCATCACTTAGGGATTGTGAAAAATGTTTAGTCGCATCCAAGAGCATTTCGACTACTCCATCCACATGGCGGTCGGAAGGCAAAGAACTCCCAATATCCAAGCCTAATTTACGTGCAACCGAAGAGCGAACTTGTTCTGGATTCAAAAACTCCCCTTCTATTTCACTGGTTTTGAGTACGTCTTCGGTAAGCGTTTTGAGCTCGGCTTCTTCTTGTAAAGAAAAACCTAAGCCCATCATTCTACCTGTTAGTTTCCCCTGTTTGTAGCGCACTGATGCCAATAAAGGAGTGATTACCTCAGTATCCCAAGTAAAATTAGGCCATTTTAAGAGTTGATAGATATACATATTCACCGCATTTTATACTGTGAATATATTCATTATTTATCGCAACTGCAATTTTCACCGCAATTATTACAGTGAATATACTCATTATTTACCGCAAAACACCTAAAAAGAGCAATGGATAGACATTTCAAGGTGAAAAATTTTTAAGACAAAAATTCCTATTCTATATTTGCAACAATATTGCAAATACGAAATTTTGCTTTTGAGTAAAACTTTCCATTTTCTCAACTTAAACTTTATACTTTTTTCCATGTACTCTAAAAAAATACTCTCAGTGGCAGTTGCATTGCTATTGAGCCTGACTGCTTTTGCCCAAAATTCAATAAAAGGAAAAGTAATCGACGAAAATCAACAAGCTATTCCACATGCGAGCATAAAGCTCAAATCTGCTAAACAAACTAAATCTACTATTACCAACAATGATGGCACTTTTACAATCGAACAATTAGATTTTAGCACAGCACAAATCAGTATTAGCTCTATCGGCTACAAAACGTTAAGCCAAAAAGTTGAGCTGAATACAGCCTCAACAACAATCCTATTTGTATTGCACAATGACAATACCGAGCTTCAAGCAGTAGAAGTATTGGGTCGAACCCAAAAAGACTATAATAGTGAATATAGTTTTTCGGCGACAAAAATTGCAATTAAGAATAAAGAATTACCTCAGGCGATGAGTACCGTAACCAAAGAGCTCATGGCCGACCGTCAGGCATTTCAATTAGCAGATGCCGTTAAGATTGCCAGTGGCGTGATTCCTTCGAGTTTTTATAATCAGTATAACATTCGTGGTATTAGTCAAAATGAAGAAGGGCAAATCATCAATGGGATGCGCACACGACAGTATTATTTTTTGCAACCTCTTACCACCAACATCGAGCGTGTAGAAGTACTGAAAGGACCTGCTTCGGTTACCTTTTCGAGTGTTGACCCAGGTGGAAGTATCAATATGGTGACTAAAAAACCCTTGGCACAAGAACGCCATGAGGTGAGTTTGAGTGCAGGAAGCTTTAGTACGGTTCGTGGAACTTTTGATTTTACAGGCCCACTCAATGAGTCAAAAACGCTTCTGTATCGACTAAATGGCGCTTATCAAGATGCCAAGTCTTATCGTGATTTGGTCAATAATAAGGCTGTTTTGATTTCTCCTTCTTTTACGTATTTGCCAAATGACAAAACTGCTATTAATGCCGAATTGATTTACAGCAACCTCAATGGAACGCTCGACCGAGGCCAACCGATTTTTGGAGCAGTAGCAGGCGTAACCAATTTGAACAGTACTCCTATTAGTACAAGTTTGAGTGCTTCGGGTGATTTCTTTTCATCAAAAGACCTGATTTTGATGGGAAATCTTTCGCATAAATTCACGAAGAATTTGATTTTCAATGCGTCCTATATGAAGCAAAACTGGTTGGAAGATTTGCAAGAACACCGCACCACCAATGCCTTTGCGACAGATATTACTGGTGCACAAGTGAGTAGCTTAGTAGGAATGCAGTTTATCCAACGTAAACAATCATGGAGTACCGATAATATCAACTTGTATTTGAACGCCAATTTTGATGTAGGTAAAACCAGTCATAAACTGTTGGTGGGCTACGATGGGCAGTTTTGGCACAAAATTAAAGGTGGCGGACAAAATGCGGCAAGAGGATTTTTATTGAAAGATGGCAGTGTTGCAAGTAGTTTTTCAGTAGCTAATGCAGCTAATTATCAAACGATTACCTACAATGGTAAAACGTTGCCACGTCCAAATGTAAGTTATTTTGACCTCAACAACCCAAGCTATACCGTCAGAAATCTTAATGACTACACCCTCAATGTGCGCACGGCCATTCCTTCGGCGATGACAACAACAGAGGCGATTTATATTCAGGAACAAATCAAATTGGGAAAATGGTCAGCTTTGTTGAGTTTAAGAAATGAATGGTTTGAAGATATTACCAATTACAAAGCGCCAAACGAAGCTTCTTTCAAAAACACAGCACTTATTCCTCGTATTGGCTTGACTTACGAAGTAAACAAGGCTATTAATATTTACGGAACTTATTTGAAAGGATACCAGCCACAATCCAATACCGTCACGTTGATGCCAAGTACAGGCAACTATTTTTGGACAGCCCAATCCGCGGCGATGTTTAAGCCATTGGAAAGTGATTTGAAAGAAATAGGAGCTAAAGCTACCATTTTAGGAGGAAGATTTACAGTAAATACAGCAATTTATGAAATCAATCAGAAAAATATTTTGATGAATGCCAACGACCCAAACAATCCAGATTTGTTGGTACAACGTGGTGCCGACCGAAGTAGAGGTTTTGAAATGGATATCGCAGGGTTCATTTTACCCAATTGGCAGGTAAATGCTTCCTACAGTTACATCGACGCAGTCATCGTTATGGATAGAGACGCTAATTTGATTGGACAGCGCAAGGAAAATACGCCGAAAAATAGTGCAAACCTGTGGACTCGCTACAATTTTGATGCCCAATCGAGTCTAACTGATTTAGGAATTGGCTTTGGTGTACAGTATCAAGGAAGCAAAATTCCTTGGTTTACTCGTGGCTTTGAAGTGCCAGCATTTACCACTTTTGATGCAGCTTTTTACTACACGCCAAGCAAAAGTAATGTTCAGATTGCTCTCAATGTCAATAATCTTTTTGATACTACTTATTGGTTGGGCGCTCAAAACTACACACGTTTGTTTCCGGGAGCTCCTCGCAATTTGATGCTAACGATGACGTACAAATTCTAATTTTCTCAGAGACGTTGCTAGCAACGTCTCTGTTTTTCTATAAACGATATGATGATATGAGATTTTGGATTCTAAAAATACTAGCAAAACAGGTCTGGCAAGACACCATCAAGTCTCGCAGTACAATAGTGTTGATAGTGTTATTTAATACTTTGCTCCTATTTTCGGTTTTTACGGGATATTTTACCATGGAAAACCACCACGAAAACACAGAGCATTACCACACTAAAGTTCGTGAGGGTTGGGAAAAAAGCCCTGACAAACACCCACACCGAATGGCTCATTATGGCTATGTAGCTTTTCGGGAAAATTATCCTTTAAGTTTTTTTGACTTTGGGATGGACAGCTATTTGGGAAATGCTGTATTTCTGGAAGCACACCGACAAAATACGGTAAATTTTTCAGAAGCCAGTTTTACAAGTGGCTTATTACGTTTTGGAGAACTTTCCTGTGCCTTGATTCTCCAACTTTTAATTCCTCTCCTACTCATTTTCTGGGGATTTGATTTGATTGCCAAAGAGCGAGAAAACGGAACTTTGAAGATTCTTTTGACGCAAGCTATCAGTTGGCAAGAACTTATTTGGGGCAAAACCTTGGGATTGTTTATCTTATCTCTGACGGTTTTACTTCCTATATTAGTAGTTAGCTCAACACTATTGGTCATGAGTCTGGATAAGCACATAGGCTTTGAACCAATAGTAAGATGGGCTTTACTGGTATTCAGTTATCTGATTTTTATCGGAATCGTGTGCCTATTAACCATTTTTATTTCAGCAAAAAGTCAATCATCCAAAGCTGCTTTAACACAATTGATTGGTTTCTGGTTGGTTTTTACTTTGGTTTTACCCAAAATATCACAGGTAGTTGGACAAAACATATATCATTCTCCCTCAAAAATAGAATTTGATACCGCCATCGAAGCCGAATTAATCAAGCTTGGTGATAGTCATAATCCCAACGACCCCCACTTTTCGGCTCTGAAGGACTCCTTGCTCAAAGCTTATGGTGTGGATTCTACCCACAAGTTACCCTTTAATTATGGAGGCGTGGTTATGCAGGAAGGTGAACGCTTGAGTGCTGAAGTATTCAATCGCCATCAAAAGCAACTGGTTCAGTCCTACGAACAACAACAAGATATTGTTAGAAAAACGGCGATTATCAATCCTTTCATGGCTATCAAAAACATATCAATGGGTCTTTCAGGTACAGATTATGCCAATTATCAAGATTTTCAGAAGCAAACAGAAGCCTACCGCTACCAGCTTGCGCAACACATGAATCAGCTTCAAATCAAGCTAATCAGTAATCAAAAGCGCAAACCAACCGAAAAAAATTATAGCATCAGTCAAAAATACTGGGCTTCTTTTCCAGATTTTGAATACCGTTTTTTAAGTCTGGAAACAGTCTTGAAAAGCGAAGTTTATTCATTTCTGGCTATGGCAATATGGCTTTTTGGACTGTTTTTTTTGATAAAAAATCAAGAAAGAAAATTTAAAGCCTAAAAGCACCACAAAAACTACAAGCAACTTATGAAAACTCTATTATTCAAGAACTTTGTGCGTTCGAAAGGCTTAATGTTGGGGCTTTTACTATTATTTATTTCAGGGCTAATAAGTCTTAATATCGGCAAACAATTTTTAGAAAAAAACGCCCAAATAATAGAAAAAACAGCGGATTATCAACAAGAAAATATTGATAGATATGTACAAAATGTCAATAAAGAAATGGGATTGCTATTGTACTATCTCCGTTTTGGCTTAGTCAATCACACGCCTAATTTGGCTGGACTATCTATTGGTCAAAGAGATATAAATCCCTCAATTATCAGCGTTACGATTCGAAATCTAGAGGAGCAAAAATACACAACCGACCTCATGAACCCCATGTATCAGTTGTTGGGGAACTTGGATTTTAGCTTTGTATTACTCTATTTTTTTCCCCTGATAATTATCGCTTTTTGTTTCAATATTATCTCAGAGGAAAAAGAAGAAGGCACTTGGAGTTTGCTTTTAACACAAGCCCAAAAACCTAAAAATGTATTACTCTGGAAACTTGTTATTCGCTATTTCAGTATTTTAACGGTACTTTTTTCCCTACTAATCATCGCCAAATTTTATCTTTCCATTGCTTTTGACCTCCCTTTCATAGCCTTTTGTTTGGTGGCTATTCTATATATAACTTTTTGGTTTAGCATAACTTGGTTAGTAGTTTCTTGGCAAAAGGGTTCAAGTCAAAATGCGCTCATTTTACTAATCACTTGGGTAATGTTGACCATTATTATCCCTGCTAGTGTCAATGCTACCGTAACGGCTATTTATCCCGTACCCGAAGCATTCAAAACCACCTTAGATAGTCGAGAGGCCTATCACTCTAAATGGGATAAAGCCAAAGAACCAACGATTGAAAAATTTTACCAGCATTATCCGCAGTTTAGAAAATACAAACATCCACAAGGATATGACTACAGTTGGCTGTGGTATTATGCAGCCCAGCAAATGGCAGATGACGAATCCCTGGTATCTTCCCAGCAACTCAAAGAAAAACTTCAGCAGAGAGAACGTCTTGTTGAAATGATTGGGTGGGTAGTTCCAAGCATCAATACTCAACTGTCTTTCAATCAATTAAGTCAAACAGGCATGCAGAATCACTTGAACTTTTGGAAAGCTTTAGAGGATTTCCATGAGCAAAAGCGGTTGTATTTTTATCCAAAAATATTTGCAGAAATACCTGTCAATCAAGAAAACTGGCAACAATTCAAACTTATATCATTTGAGGATACAGCCCTTATTGAGTGGTTTACAGCCATTTTTCCGATGCTATTGATTTCATCGCTTTGTTTCTGGAAAGCCATGAAAAATCTGATTTTCTAACATTCAATCCTTTTGATTATGCTTACTGCTCATAACTTAACGAAACAATACGGTGATTACACCGCTCTCAATAAACTCAATTTAACCATTCAAGCAGGAGAAATTTTTGCCTTGTTGGGACAAAATGGCGCTGGAAAAACCACAACAATCAATTGTTTTCTAGGATTTATCAAACCCAGTGCAGGCGCTGCTGTCATTGATGGTATTGTGGTCGCACAAAATCCTACAGAAACTAAAAAGCATCTTGCTTATATTCCCGAAACGGTGATGCTCTATCCTAACCTTTCGGGTGTCGAAAACCTTGCCTTTTTCTCCTCACTAGCAGGATTTAACTATTCAGAAAAAGAATTAGAAAATTTGTTAGAAAAAGCTGGTTTACAAGCCATTGCACATCATAATCGTGTAGGAGGATATTCAAAAGGAATGCGACAAAAAGTGGGCATAGCTATTGCCATTGCAAAAAAAGCTAAAGTACTTTTGCTCGACGAACCCACCAGCGGACTTGACCCAAAGGCGTCCAATGAATTTTCGGAAATACTCAAAGAACTCTCAAAAAACGGTACCGCTATCTTAATGGCAACACACGATATTTTTAGAGCGAAAGAAGTGGCACACCGCATTGGTATTATGAAAGAAGGGAACTTGGTGTCTGTGATAGAAGCCTCTTCTATTTCTGCCAACGAATTGGAACAATTGTATCTGCAAACGGTATAAATTTTAATAAAAGGTCAGGATGAACATATTTATCTTGACCTACTTTTACGTACAATTTTCATGAAAAAAATCATTAACATAATCATTTACAGTAGCTTATACCTTAACATCGTCAATTCTACCCATGCCCAGAGTACCAACAAACTTCTCATAATCAAAACTAAAGAAGCTTACCTAAAAACAGTACAAGAAGATGGAGATAAGGCTTTGGTATTGTTAAAAAAATATGTTCCAAGTATCAAACTGGACATCAAATATGCTACTTTACAAAATATTTTTTACAAAAAACTCTATCCTGAAGCTAGCGCCTACGTTCGACTGCCAGTAGCCAAAGCGCTAGCAAAAGTTCAGGAAGAACTAAAATCGAAAGGCTTATCCCTCAAAATTTACGATGCCTATCGACCCTACTCTGTTACCGTTCAGATGTTTGAAATGCTCCCTGATACCTTATATATGGGTTTGCCTTGGACGGGTAGTAAACACAATAAAGGCATTGCCCTAGATTTGACTTTAGTGAATCTCAAAACAGGAAAAGAGCTCAAAATGCCCACCCCGTTCGACGCTTTAGTATATGCTTCACATCCTGAATTCCCCTTGGTTTCGGACGAAGCAAAGCAAAATAGAGAGCTATTAAAAGATGTAATGAAAAGGCATGGATTTGTAGTTGACCCTATGGAATGGTGGCATTTTAATTATAAAAGTAGTACAAATTTCGAAATCTTGGATTTGCCCTTCAAAACCTTCGAATAATAACATTTGGCCTGATTTTAGTAGGAAGAGTATTTAATACTCTTCCTTTTTTATTACAAAATGTATTAGGCAATGATTAAACTCAAGTATCATTTATTTATCATACCCTTTCAGGTTGTTCATCGGGTATTTTAGCACAATAGTCAACAATATTGACCTTTTTATCGAAAACGATTTTAAAATCGGAACGAAACAAACTTGGTCGACGTTGTTCAAATACGTTGTACCTCAGCAATACAAATAATCAATTACTAAAACTTAAATTCATGAGTACTAGGCTTCACAAAGGAAAAATGTGGCCGACGCTGTTTCTTACAGCACTGAGTTTACTCGGTTGGTCAGGCAAAACATTTTCCCAAACCACGCAGAACACCACTGCTATTCAGGGTACTAGTGCAGAGAATCTTGCGGCAGAAACTCCAACTTTGGACAACGCCACACTCGATAATGTGATTCAATATGCACTAAAACATCAACCCTTAATCCAACAATCGGTTATAGACCAGCGAGTTGTTGAAAATACCATCAAGAGTAAACTCGCAGATTGGTATCCTCAGATTAATTTTAACTACAATTTACAACACAACTTTATTGTTCAAACAAATATTATTGGGGGAAATCCTGTAAAACTAGGCGTAGATAATACCTCGGCAGCCCAGTTTAGTTTGACACAAAGTATTTTTAATCGTGATTTATTATTGGCAAATCGTTCTCAAAACGATGTTCGTCAACAAGCTTCACAAAGTGTTACCAACAATAAAATTACTGTTGCAGCCAATGTAGCAAAAGCATTTTACGCAGTTCTTTCGACCAAACAACAAATTAGTGTTGCAGAAGGCGACATTATTCGTTTGAAAAAGAGCTTGAAAGATGCCAAAAGTAACTACGACGCAGGTACAGCCGACAAAATCGACTACAAACGTGTTACCATTACCTTGAATAACACCATGGCAACGAAGGCAAGTAACGAAGAATTGTTGAAAGCAAGATTACAAGCACTTAAATCTTTGATGGGTTACCCAGTCGATAAGCCTTTGGAAATTGCCTACGAACCCACTCAGATGGAGAATGAAATTGCCCTAGATACTGCGCAAAAGGTAGAGGTACAAAATAGAATTGAGTATCAGCAATTACAAACCCTGAAACGCTTGAGAGAAGCAGATTTGAATTATAGCAAATGGGCATATCTCCCAAGTGTATCTTTGAATGGCGCCTATAATCTCAACTTTTTAAACAACAATTTAGGAGATTTATATAATAGAAATTATCCCAACTCCTTCGCTAACTTGACTTTAGCTTTGCCTATTTTTCAAGGTGGAAAACGTAAGATTAATACCAATACTGCTGAGTGGCAAATCAAGCGTTTGAATTTGGATATCGTAAATCTGAAGAATACAGTCAACAACGAATACCAACAGGCTTTGGCCACCTATAAAAGCAACTTGGGCGTTTTTCTTTCTCAAAAAGAAAATATGGAGCTAGCCAAAGAGGTGTATGATTTGGTGCAAATGCAGTACCGTTCGGGTATCAAAACGTATTTGGAGGTAATTACTGCTGAAACAGATTTACGCTCAGCACGAATCAATTACTACAATACTTTGTATTTGGTTCTTTCGAGCAAAATAGATGTGCAAAAAGCACTCGGTCAACTAAATTACTAGTATTAAAAATATTCGCATCGGACTTGTCCGATTATCTAATAAACATTGAATCCTATGTTAATGCATAAAACAAACACTTTTGCCGCGATGATGGGTATTATTTTACTCAGTGCTTGTGGCGGAAAAAAAACTGATTCAGCTGCACTAACTCCCCCACCAGTTTCGGTGAGCATCGAGCCAGTTGAAACGACTGACGCAGCGTTTTTTGATGAATATCCTGCCACAGTAAATGCGCTGGATATGGTAGAACTTCGACCTCAAGTAAGTGGCTATGTTTCTGGAGTTCATTTTGCTGATGGTGCTCGTGTTAGAAAAGGCCAATTGTTGTATACTATTGATACTCAATTGTATGAAGCAAACTACGACCAAGCAGTTGCCAATCTGAAAGTACAGGAAGCTAATTTAGGAAAAGCTCAAAAAGACGCTAATCGTTATCATGAGTTAGCCAAAAACGATGCCGTAGCCAAACAACTAGTCGACAATGCTGATGCCGCTTTGGAAGCAGCACAAAGACAAGTAGACGCATCGAAAGCAAATATTCGTAGTGTTCAAACGAATGTGAGATATACCAAAATTTTTGCACCATTCGATGGAACTATTGGTATTTCTTTGGTAAAAAAAGGTACAGCAGTAACAGCAGGTCAGACGATTATGAATACCGTTTCGACAGACCGCCAGTTGGCAGTTGATTTTAATGTAGACCAAAAAGAGATTTTTAAATTCTCAAAAATGCTTCAACAAAAAACTTCTGCTTCTGACTCAACTTTTACTTTAGCATTTAATGGCGAAAAATACCCATACAATGGTAAAATCGCGCTTTTAGACCGTGCAGTTGATGCTCAAACTGGAACGATTAAAACTCGTTTGATTTTTCCAAATCCTCAAAATATCCTTCGTGCGGGCATGACAGGAACCGTGCGAGTTTTGACCAAAAGTAATGCTGCAGTTGTGATTCCTTCCAAAGCTATCTCTGAGCAACTAGGCGAATTCTTTGTTTATGTTCCTGGTGATAGCAGTAAAGCAACACAACGCCGTGTAGAGCTTGGAACAACAATTGGCAAAAAAGTTATTGTGAAAAAAGGTTTGAATTCTGGCGAAAAAATTATCGTGGAAGGTATTCAAAACCTCAGAGAAGGTTCTGTATTCACTACAGAAGCACCTGCTCCTGCCGCTCCTGCTAAAAAATAATTTTTGAGCAGAATCTGAATCGATGAGATTGATATTACATCACTCATCCCAAATTATTTATAGATATTTTTTAAGTATCTCTGCTATTGGTGTTTTTGAATAAAAATATTTTGTACTGGTAATAAAATTAAGCCATCCATTACCCGCACAATAGCCTTTTTATTTATCTAAGTAATCGTGCAAAATTTAGCTGAAGAAATTAATAAGATAAAGCATTAGTAATCAAAAAATTACACTCATAATTCAGCACTCACAATTCAGCACTCCTACTTAAAATCACCCATAGCTATTCAACAAATCTGTTACTTATGATAGCTGATGTTTTTATAAAACGCCCCATAACTGCCATCGTTACATCCATTGTGATTGTAATTGTGGGAGCTATTGCTATGGCGACACTGCCTGTTTCCCAATATCCTGATATTACCCCTCCTACCGTTACTGTATCGGGTATATTCACGGGGGCAGATGCTCAAACGGTAGAACAAACCACCACTACTCCTATCGAAACCCAAATTAACGGTACGCCTGGCATGAGTTATATGTCATCCAATAGTACCAGTAGCGGTCAGAGTAGTATCAACGTAACTTTCGATATTGGTACCGACGTTAACATTGCTGCGCTAGATGTACAAAACCGTGTATCAGTAGCACAACCAACACTTCCAGATGCAGTAAAACGTTTGGGCTTGACGGTTCGTAAACGTAACCCAAGTATCATGATGGCCTTGGCATTGTATTCGCCAAATGGTACACACGATGCAAAATTTATTGGTAACTATGCCAATATCTATTTGAAAGATGCCTTACAACGTGTTAAAGGTGTAGGTGATATTGTTTCTCGTGCCGATGACTTTGGTATGCGTATCTGGTTGGATCCTGAAAAATTGGCGGCTCTACGCATGACACCATCGGATGTTTCGGCAGCTTTGGCAGAACAAAACTTACAAGTGGCAGCTGGGGTAATTGGTGGTAACCCACAACCACAGAATCAAGCATTTGAATATAGTGTATTGACAAACAGCCGTTTGAATACCAAAGAGCAATTTGAAGATATTGTTGTAAGAAGCTCTCCAACTATTGGAAGTATCGTATATCTCAAAGATGTTGCTCGTGTAGAATTAGGTCGTTTTGACTACGGTGTAAATGCCTTTGTAGGAAAACGTCCAGCGGCCTTTGTGATTATTTATTTGGCACCAGGCGGAAATACATTGGAAACGTATGAAGGCGTAACGAAAGCTTTGGCAGAAATGAAAAAGACTTTCCCGAAAGACCTTGATTATGTAGTGCCATTAGAATCTGCTTCAGTCGTAAAAGTATCTATCGAAGAGGTAGTTCATACCTTGGTGGAAGCCTTGATTTTGGTAATTATCGTAGTATTCTTGTTCTTACAAAGTTGGAGAGCTACTTTGATTCCTATTTTGGCGATTCCTGTATCCTTAATTGGGACATTTATCTTGTTCATTCCATTTGGATTTACCATCAATACCTTGACCTTGTTTGCTTTCGTATTAGCGATCGGTATCGTTGTGGATGACGCTATTGTAGTAGTAGAAGCCGTTCAGCATAATATGGATGAACATGGTTTAACGCCAAAAGAAGCAACGCAAAAAGCCATGAAAGAAATTTCTGGTCCTGTAATCGCTATTGCTTTGATTTTGGCGGCGGTATTCGTTCCAGTAAGTTTTGTACCGGGTATTGTAGGTCGTTTGTATCAGCAATTTGCCATTACTATTGCAGTGTCTGTAATTCTTTCTGCATTTGTGGCCTTGTCTTTGACGCCAGCGTTGTGTACGATTATGCTCAAACCAACTCCTAGCGATAGCGAGCGAACAGGCTTGTTAGACAGATTTTTCAAATGGTTTAACAATCGTTTTGAAAAACTCTCTTTTGCTTACACTCGTGGCGTTGCCAAATGGATTAAAGCGACTCCATTGGTATTAGTTATGATGGCTTGTTTGTTTGTAGGTCTTTTCTTCTTATTCAAAAATAAACCAACAGGCTTTATTCCAACAGAAGATGAGGGTCGTATGTATGTAACTTACGAAATGCCTGAAGCAACTTCAACGGCTCGTAACGTAGAAATGTTCCAAAATATCATGAGTCGTTTGGAGCGTATTCCTGAAGTTCGTGTGGTGGGTGGTATTGCTGGTTTGAACATTGTAAGTTTCTCAAACAAATCAAACGTTGGTACTTTTTTCGTAAACCTAAAGCCTTGGTCAGACCGTAAAGGAAAAGAACATCATGTGCAAAGTGTGATTGATAATATCAAAAAAATCACTTCTGATATCAAAGAAGCTCGTATTTTACCAATTGCCCCTCCTGCTATTCCGGGTTTGGGTCAAACGGCTGGTTTTACTTTTGAACTACAACAAACGACAAGCCCTGACAATATTCAGCAGTTTGAAAAAGTAGCTCGTACGTTCTTAGCAGAAGTAAATAAACGCCCAGAAATTGGTATGGCATACACTTTCTTTAGTGCTAGAACTCCTGGTTATCAGATAGATGTAAACCGTGACCAAGCCAAAAAGCAAGGGGTCAATATTAATGATATATTCAGTACGCTTTCTACGCTATTGGGTAGTTCGTATGTAAACGATTTTACCTTATATGGTCGTAACTTCCGTGTAATGGTACAAGCAGATAGTAGTTTCCGTTCTTCTTTGGACAAAATCCAACAGTATTATGTACGGAACTCTGCGGGCAACATGGTTCCTTTGAAGACTTTGGTAAACGCTAAAGTTATCGAAAATGCTGCCTTGATATCTCACTACAACGTGTATCGTGCTATCGAAATCAACGGAACACCAAAACCTGGTTTTAGTAGTGGGCAAGCCATTAAAGCTTTGGAAGAAGTTGCAGCCAGAACATTACCAGTGGGTTATTCGTATGAATTCTCTGGTATGAGCCGTGAAGAAATTAAAGCGGGAGATAGCACAGTACTCATCTTTGCTATTTCGATTGTCTTTGTGTTCTTATTTTTGGCAGCCCTGTATGAAAGTTGGTCGATTCCATTCTCGGTACTTTTTGCTGTACCAGTTGGTGCATTTGGTTCAATTTTGACATTGACCCTTTTACCAAACCTTTCAAACAATATCTACGCACAAATTGGTTTGATTACCTTGATTGGTCTTGCGGCCAAAAACGCCATTTTGATTGTAGAATTTGCTAAAGAACGTGTAGACCATGGCATGGAGCTTGTTTCTGCCACGCTAGAAGCTGTTCAACTACGTTTGCGTCCAATTATTATGACATCGCTAGCCTTTATCCTAGGGGTATTACCATTGGCATTTGCAAGTGGTGCCGCAGCAGAATCTCGTAAAACCATTGGTTGGACCGTATTTGGAGGTATGTTATCAGCTACTTCATTAGCAATCTTCATTGTGCCTGTTTTATTCGTAGTTATCGAGAAAATCGCTAACCGTAAAAAACACACAAAAGCGTAGTTTTTAAATTTGAAGATTTGGTAATTTGAAGATTTGAAAATGCACAAGCTTCCTATGCTTTAGTTCATAAACATGAGTCATCCACCATTTAATGATTGAATGAATAATGGTGTTAAAATTTTTATTTTAGCACTTGATACGCAATGATTGCGTATCAAGCCATGTAAAATCTAGCATTATAACATCAAAAAGCGGTCGAAAAGTTATTTTTGACCGCTTTTTTGTTAAAAACTTAGAGCATTATCCCAATCTTAAAATTATATGATTTTGGGGATTTGAAAATTAGGCAATTTGAAGATTTGAAAATGCACAATATCCTGATTTTGTATTAGCCTAATTATCAATAATTTATTGTAAGCTACATTTTTTAACTAACTTGCTATTTATCTATTTTTAAAAATCTTCAAATCTTCAAATCTTCAAATCTTCAAATCTTCAAATCTTCAAATCTTCAAATCTT
>NZ_JBMLSD010000047.1:0-2965 GCF_049240685.1 Flectobacillus sp. | reverse complement strand
CAAATCTCCAAATTACCAAATTACCAAATTACCAAATCTCCAAATTTTCAAATCTCCAAATCTCCAAATTACCAAATCTTCAAATTTTCAAATTACCAAATCTTCAAATCTCCAAATTACCAAATCTTCAAATCTTCAAATTACCAAATTACCAAATCTCCAAATTTTCAAATTATTCAATTCTTCAAAGAAGACTTTCTCACGACCAATTTTCCTTGAACAATAATATCCTCTGGTACAAAATTATCTCCGTCGATAATATTATTAATGAGCGTATTAGCTGCGGTTTCTCCGACTTGTAGGGGAAATTGATGGAAAACAGTCAAAGCTGGCTCTATTAATTCAGCAATTTGGTCATCACCAAAACCAGCTACAGCAATTTGCGCTGGAATTTTGATTCCTCTTTTTTTCAATTCTACCATAAGCTCAATTGCATTGCCATGATGAACTGCAAAAATCGCATCTGGTGGCGATTCCAGAGATAGCCATTGATTTAGCGCATCAACAGCTTCGTTTTTTCTAAAACCTATATGATAAACCAAATCAGAGTCAAAAGTTAGCCCGTATTCTTGCATGGCAGATTTATATCCTTCAAATCTCTCCTGACTAATCAATAGCTCTTTAGGGCCTGCACAAATAGCAATGCGTTTGCACCCTTGTTTTATGAGGTGTTCTACCAACAAAAACGAACCCCGAAAATTATCAAGAATCACCTTTGCTGTTGGCAATTCATAAGCAACCCTATCAAAATGAACTATCGGAATACCTCTGTTCAGATGTAGTTTAATATGCTCAAAAGAGGTAGTTTCGACAGAATGGCTAATTAATAGACCATCCACCTGACTACTCATTAATGCCTGAACATTGAGCGTCTCGGTAGAATGAGATTCGTTTGACTGGCAAATCATCACCCGATAACCCGCATTACTTGCCACTTGTTGAATACCAGCTAATACTCCAGCAAAAAATGGTCTTTGAATATCTGGAATCACCACACCAATCGTATTTGTGGCTCCTCTGTTAAGACTTTGAGCCAACAAATTTGGGCGATAATCAAGTTCTTGAGCCACTCTTAGTATTTCCTGACGGGTATTTTCATTAATCTCCTTGCTATTATTCAATGCCCTCGAAACAGTAGACGGCGCCACGCCCAAGGCCTTAGCAATGTCTACAATGGTTGTTTGATGATTTTTTTTGGCTGGTGTAGCGGGTGTAGTTTGTACTGTGAAATAACTCTCGCAAGATTTACAATGAAATCGCTGCTTACCTCTTACGAAGCCTGCCTTTACCAAATTTTGTGTTTCTTGACAATTCGTACATTGTATCATATAGTGTATGCTTGATTGTGTCTGAGCATTTAAGCGAGTTGTGAATAATGGTCTGAATCTTTTTTTTTATCACTTGATATATTCACTCCTAATCTTGAATCTCATTTTTGTATTTTTTTTATATGTCATTCCTATCTACTTTAATTTCAAATCTACACATTGATTCCTAATGATAAAAGTAGAACTTTTTATTGAAAACAGAGATATATATCGGATTCGTTTTCGAAAACGTTTGCGATATTTTTATAAAAATATATCAAGAAAAACTTTGTTTAATATAAAAATATAGCCTTACATTTAGTTCAAATCTCCCCAAATTAATATCAAGTATCGGAAATGATTTCCGAAAATCTTGAACTTTTTTAAGAAGTATATTTTCCAAAAACTACTCAGTATGATACATACTATGCGTTGGTTTGGCCCTAAAGACCCTGTCTCGCTTATGGATATTCGCCAGGCAGGGTGTACGGGGGTTGTTTCCGCTCTCCATCAAATTCCTGTCGGCGAAATATGGTCTAAGGAGGCCATTCAAGAAAGAATTCAAATCATTGAAGCTGATAATCAACAGTATTCACCACTGAAATGGCTCGTGGTAGAGAGTCTTCCTGTGCATGAGGATATTAAAAAAGGACTTCCTTCTCGTGACTTATATATTGAGAACTACAAAACTTCTCTACGCAACTTGGCCGCTTGTGGGGTTACTATTGTTTGTTACAATTTTATGCCTGTATTGGATTGGTCACGTACCAAGCTCAATTACACCATGCCCGATGGTTCACAAGCACTACGCTTTGTTTGGCAAGATTTTGCTTTGTTCGATTTGTATATCCTTCAACGTCCCAATGCCAAAAATGATTACACGCAGGAGGTTCAGGAGGCTGCAAAGGCCAAATTCGAACAAATGACAGAGGATGAACTCAAAGAACTAACCAATACGGTTTTGTTAGGTTTGCCGGGTTCGGAAGAAGCATTTAGTCTCACTACTTTTCAAGGATTGTTGGATAATTATGCACACATCGGCGATGCCGAACTTCGTGCTAACCTGTATTACTTTATTCAGCAGATTGCACCTTTAGCCCAAGAACTAGGTGTCAATCTATGTATTCACCCCGATGATCCTCCTAAATCCTTGCTGGGTTTACCACGTGTTGTGAGTACCGAATCAGATTTGGTTCAATTGATGCAAGCTTGTGAAGTCACTGCCAACGGAATTACCTTTTGCACTGGTTCTCTGGGAGTTAGAGAAGATAATGACTTAGCAGGAATGATAACTCGTTGGGGACATCGTATTCATTTTCTTCATTTACGCACGACCAAAAGAGAGGAAAATCCACTGAATTTTCATGAAGCAGCTCATCTCACTGGCGATGTAGATATGTATGAGGTCGTAAAAGCAGTTGTTTTGGAAGAAAACAAAAAGGGGGCCGAACGACAAATTCCAATGCGCCCCGATCATGGTCATTTGATGCTTGATGATTTGACAAATGGTAAAAAAACCTACCCGGGTTATTCTGCCATCGGTCGATTAAAAGGACTCGCTGAGCTTAGAGGACTGGAATTAGGAATTAAAAAGAGCCTGTTACCTGTTCCCTAAAACACATAATTTTGCCCACTAGCTTACCACGTATGAGATATTT
>NZ_JBMLSD010000046.1:0-3708 GCF_049240685.1 Flectobacillus sp. | reverse complement strand
TATTTTCGAACGCCTTTTTTGATAAACTATTAGAAAATATCCCAAATGTCAGACGCTGGGATAATCCGTGTTTATTTCTCATCATCCAATTTTACGTGGCCCCAGTTTTCACCCGAGCGAATACGATTGAGTTGGGTATGAGTGATGCCAAATTGCTTTGCAATCATCTTCAGACGGTTTTTGTCTGAGCGTAGCATCTTTTTAATCATCAAAACCTTACTTTCTGTAAGTTTATAGTTTTTAGTCCTTCTAGGAATAACTTTGTCTCTCACAGCTGGATTGTCACGATTATGGATGGTCATTTCATCGCGAGTAACCCATTTCAAATTTTCCCAGTGGTTGTTAAGCTTGTCGTGGTCGAGGTGGATGACAAATTTCTTTTCATCCGAGTCTTTTTTCAAGAAAAACTCAGCTACAAGTTTATGTACATAGCGATTTAATGATTTATTGCCTTTTGCTCTGATATTCAAGGATTTATACCCTTGTATTTTAGAGCCTGCAATAATTTCGCCATTTACAGGGTCATTTTGGAAACTTTTAAGTCTGCCATAGTTGGATACCTGATAACGAGGAGGATTTTCTACTTCAGTGAACGGAATATCCACCCATTTCTCGTTCCAGAAACTACTGATTTTGTTGATTTTCAACGCTGTTTTCTTTTCTGTCATGGGTGTAAAGATTATGGATTATACAATGTACTGAACCCGTTGTGTAATGGTTTGTTAATCAATTAGTTTTATAAAGTAAGTAAAGTAATTAATGATTCAAGAAATATAACATGTTGTAGTTTAAAATGCGTAAAAGACAAATTGTATCTAGTGCAATAAAACCTCAATTGATATCTTCCAATCAAACATTGTCAACGATAATTGATTTGTTGTAGCGAGTAATCTAAAAAGATTACGAGAGTTTGTTCACTTTATCGGGTTAGGTCTAATCGAAATATAGCACTTTAGAATATCAGTAAAACTGCAAAGTTAATAATTTTGTTTCAAGCAGTTTGGTATAAATTTAGCAAACTGCTTGAATAAAGATATTAAAAAAAGAAATGTAAAATTATTTTAACATAAAAATTTTACATTCTCCTGCCAACAAGCTATTAACGCAAAATTTACCGTTTGATTGCCTGATAGGCTGTAATGGATTTACAAAAGTTGAAAAAATATTGACGAGTTCTGTCCCTTCTAATCCAGCTTTTAGCTCAATCGCTTCGCTATTCTGCTCAATATCCAAATTTACAAGAAAAATGTAATCCGTTTCGCCTGCTATTTGCCAAGCAATTACCTTGTGCTCATTTTCTACTGAGGGGGCAATAATCCAATCAATTTTTTTGTGTAATAGACTAGGATAAAGTTGATCTGCCACGGTTTTGATTTTCTCTAGGTTTGAAAATAGCGCGGCATTTTTGCCCCAAATATAAGGTCCATGTGTTGATTTTGGTCCTTGATCGAGCTGGAAAACATATAACTTGGTATAATGTTCATTTGGTGCTGGTACGGGATGTGCATCACGTTGCTCGAAGCCTAGGCTCATATATGATGGCATGTCGGTTAGGAAAAATGCCATAAATAGCCTTAATTCGTTTCCTTTCAGATAAAACTCATCAAACCGAGGGTCATCTTTATCAGCTGTGATTATTGTAAAATTTGGAGCGAAGCTTCTCGTTTGTGCCAAATGATGGTACCGTGCAAATTCATGAATAAACCTTGGTGTTCCGACCACCATCGACTGCAAATCTCCTAAAGTTGAATCTGTATCTGAGCCTTCAAGATGTTCTTCCTCTACGCCATAGGCCATTTCGTTGGGTGGAGCCAAAAAGCTTTCGGCAAAATAGCCAAATGAAGGTTTTTGTTGTCGAATAAAATGTTTGATATATTTATGAATGTCATAATACAAGTCTGTTTCGCTTGGAGTTCCATTTGGACGCATCTGCACGTGTGACATGTCTCCACGCATAAAATCAAAGTTGAATTCTGTGGCAAAACCTAAGTAACGATTGGCGACATACTCCCACACTTCAGTTCTGGGTTTGTCGAAATCTATTTCCCATTGCGCATTATTATTTTTGGCATCATAAAGCTTAAATCTTCCTAAAGGCCCAAAAACGCGAGACATGGTCTGAGGTTGTGCTATCACATAATCGCGCCATACTCTTCCGTCCTCATCTATCGTTTTGGCTTCATCGTGAGGGTCTACTACTAAGCCACGATAAGGTGGTGCCATGGTGGCAGGCACGGGCTCATACCCCTCCTCAAATAAATAGCTAATAAACTGATTACGGCGTCCATTGCGTCCCCAGAGGTCTTTTTTCTGACCAAATAATACCAAAATTCTATCTGATTCACTAAATTGAGTATTATCAAAAAATGCCTGAACACTTTTTGGGTAAGATATATCAACCGAAGCACCTACCATTTGTAGAAACTCGAAAATACGCTCCTGGACTTTTAAATGTAGATTTTCTTCATGGTTTAAGATTTCAAACTCTTTACGTTGTAACCATTCAAAATACTGAGGATTTGCAAGCGCAACTTCTGAATAACGGTCGGTATGCGGAATCACATCCATACCTACTGTTTTGCCCAAGGCATGAAGTAGATTAACAACCACTTTCAATTGCTTTTCGACGGTATCCAAATGAGGATAATAGCTTGCTAACTCAGCATCATAAAACTCTGGGTTGATATTCCAACCAGCCATACCGTACAAACTGGCCACTACACCACATTCCCAAATAGGCAATAAGTGAATTGAAGATTGTGAAGCAGGTAGCGTGAGAGAGTACTTTACTACATTCCAAAAGCTCTGAATCGTTCGAACATTGATACCCACCATGTTTACCGTTTTGAGCCATTGTCCATCAGGTAATGCTTTGACAGGGCTGTCGATAGTATTGTTAGGATTAATGGCTTGATAAAAGGTGGCTTGTCCCAACTTTCGTTCTAATATATAAGCTATTTGGGCGGTTGGTATTTTAACGGCCAATTCGGGCAAAAGATGCGGTATAAATTGGCTTTGCCCATTGAGATAGGGCGCAATTAACTGCTGCTGATTGTTTGCCCAGAGTTGGCAAAAATCATCATGTGTATCTTGGATGTTCATAGATTAATATAAAAATGGATAATGGAACGTAACAAATGTCAGCTATACTGAAACTATTAGTTCTCCTAAATTTGTTTTAAAAGTAAACAAATTCTTGAAAATTACATATTTTTTGTCTTTGATATTACTTTAAGTAATGGACTAAAAGGATAATACATAAATACTTATGGCAAAAAAAACCTTGGTAATTGGCGCAACAACCAATTCTGAAAGATACGCCTACATCGCAACTAATATGCTTTTAAATCATGGGCACGAAGTAGAGCTTTTGGGTGTAAAAAAAGGAGAAGTAGCTTCTATTCCAATCCAGAATGGTTATCCAAAATTGGAAAAAATTGATACAGTTACTATGTACATTGGCCCACAACATCAGCCAGCGTATTATGACTACATACTTGAACTGAATCCAAAACGTATCGTATTTAACCCAGGCACCGAAAATCCTGAGTTTGAGACTTTGGCACAAAGTAGGGGAATAGCGGTGGAAGAAGCCTGTACCTTGGTTTTGCTTTCGACAGGACAGTATTAATTTGAAAATTTGTCAATTTGAAAATTTGAAAATGTGCGGATTTGTTAATTTGAAAATTTGAAGATTTGAGAATGTGC
>NZ_JBMLSD010000045.1:0-1925 GCF_049240685.1 Flectobacillus sp. | reverse complement strand
GTAAAGTTTGTACGCTAGCAGTAGAGACGTAATACTTTACGTCTTGAGCCAAGTTAGCCATAGCCAATATCAAAAAAGCGGTCGAAAATTGATTTCGACCGCTTTTTTTGAATTTATAAAATCCTCCTAATCTCAATATTGGGGATGACTCATGTTTAGCTTGCTTTTGTGGAGACTGTTTGAGTTACTTCAATCAAACATAGCCAAAAAACCTTTTAATTCATTTAAAATAGGAGAATCTAAATCCCAGATATGAGATTTATGTTGAAGGCTGTATTCCAAAGTACAGTATCTCCCTGCTTGTTGTCTTTCTTGATGAGTGGCGGTATCATATTTGAGGTAATAATGAACCCAAAGTTTATCAAACTCCTTTTGGCTTACCTTTTCTGATAAACAATTTTGCCATTGTTGCAGACAGTCTGCATAAGGAGAAGGGTTTGTTTTTATTCGTGTAAGCAAACTTTCCAATTCTCCTGTTCCATCAATATTTACAAAATAACAAGCAATTTGTAGAGGAATTTCATCAATTGTTAAATCTATAAATAGTTGACTATCTGATAATTGTATATCAAAGCTTTCTTGTAAACATTCATTTACAAATGCTAATCTTTCTTCTTTTGTAAATGAGTCTTGGTCGATGATAATACCTAATTTCCCAAAAGGATTTTTGAGGAAACTAGTCTTTAAACTAGCTAAACGTCTTGTTAGCGCATCTTTATTTAATCCTCCTAAAATATCAACCGAAAACTCTTTGACTTCAACACCTTGTATTAAATATTCGATAAATGCTTTGTCGTCTTTTCCTTCTACTAAAATGATATTTTTCATTATTCTCCTCTGATAGGTATATTGGTTGCCAATTCATATTCAAGGGTAGTGATGTCATGTTTTATGCCAATTATTTGATTGGTTTTAGCGTGACGAGCCATTTCAAAATAGGCTCCTTCGCCTTCAAATTCCTCACAAACTTCTTCAAAAGCGGTAATCATTTCACGGCTATGAGTTGTAGCAAATAATTGAATATTATGATGTTTGCATAATTTGAAAAGCATTTGCCAAACTTCTTTTTGGGTGGTGTAATGGATGCCGTTTTCTATTTCATCTATCAGAAGATAGTTATATAAGGATTTTTTATAATTCAACATAATACTGATATAAAGTATAACCTTACCTATAGCATCACCATGATAGTTAATAGGCTGAAATATAGTTCCTTCCTTTTTTAGAAATAATGTATTTGGATAACTTCCGAATGTTCTAATTTCGGTAATGGTACTATCAATGATTTTTACACTATCTAATATTTCTTTGTCTAAACCTGTGATTTGAGCTTGGTCAAATAGTTGAACTAAATTTATAGAACTACTATTTTTTTTATCTGTCTTTTTAGGCTCATTAAGATTAAGTGTTGATAATTGTGGATATATTCTGTTCTTATCAAGAATTAATTTGACATCATTATTATGAATAAAGGTTTCTCCTGTTTTAACATCGTTAAACGAAATTTCGGGCTGATATTTAAAACCTATCTCTTCATTATTTACGGTAAATTTGAAGTTTATGGTTCCTAAATCTTGATTTTTCATTAAAGAGAAACCTGTGTTTTCTGTTCCTTCGTAACTACGAGTATCAATCGTTCCATTAGTATCCTGACTCAAACCAAAATACAAAGCCTCCAACAAACAAGTTTTTCCAGAGTTGTTCTTTCCAGTAATGACATTTATCCTTGAAAAACCTTTTATTTCGGTTTTATCAAAACATCTAAAATTCTCTATTGAAATATTTTGTATCATATCCTGTCAATTATTTTTCCAAATATACTCTATTCGGTCGAAAGCCAAATCTGCAATCCCAAAATCAAGAAAGCTCTTCCTTCAAAAACTTAGCCGTAAAACTACCTTTCACCTTAGCTACTTGCTCAGGTG
>NZ_JBMLSD010000044.1:0-10427 GCF_049240685.1 Flectobacillus sp. | reverse complement strand
TTTAACGCTACTGCTGATGTAGGCTTGTTAAGTGCCAATATTTTAGCAGAAGGTCCTATTACAAAAAAAATGACCTTCGTAGTAGCAGCTCGCCACTCATGGGCTGGACCGATTTACAACAAAATCTTCAATACGTTTAAAGCTCAACAAGCGGCGAATAGTAGTAACAATGCGGGCTTTACAGGCGGATTCGCGCGTAGATTCCAGTCTGGTCAAACGGTGTCTTCTTATTTTTATGACCTCAATGGTAAAGTAACTTACCGTCCAACCCAACGAGATAACATTACACTAAGTTTTTATAATGGTGAAGACTTTTTGGATAACTCACAGAACCTTTCGCTTCCATTTGGTGGCGGTCGTGGAGGAGGTTTTGCCAATACCGATGTCTCAAATTGGGGCAATACAGGTTCAAGTTTGAAATGGTCACGCCAGTGGACTGAGCGTTTTTATACCAATACATTATTTAGTTTTTCAAACTATTACAGTAACAGAGATAACACCAATCAAAATACCATTACTCGTACCGATGGTACTACCCAAAATGTCAAATTTGGTTCTTTGGAAAACAATGACTTGAAAGATATTTCTTTTAAATCAGATTTTGAATACCGTTTATCTGCGCACCAATTGATAGAAATGGGAGTTCAGGCTAGTCATTTGCAAATAGATTATACATATAGTCAAAATGATACCACGGTGATTCTTGGCAAAAATGACAGAGGAAATTTGATTTCGGCCTATCTCCAAGACCAAATTAAATTTGGTGATAGCAAATTGGTTTTAAAACCAAGTTTAAGAACCACTTATTACGATGTAACCAAAAAGAACTATTTAGAACCTCGACTTTCTGCGACCTTTTCTTTAACTAAAAAACTCATGCTGAAAGGTGCATTGGGTCAATACTATCAGTTTGCCAAACAAGTAGAGCGTGAAGATATCACCAACGGTAGCCGTAGTTTCTGGTTATTGGCCAATGATAGCTACTTGCCTGTTACTTCTTCTAAGCACTATATAATTGGAGCTAGTTATGAAATAGACGATTATGTATTTGACGTAGAAGCCTATTACAAAGATATCGACAATGATACGCGCTATACACTACGCTTTGTGCCAACGGTCGGCAGAGGCTTGTCGGCCAGTGAAACTTTCTTTACAGGTACAGGAAAAGTAAGAGGGATTGACTTTTTGATTCAGAAAAAATTTGGAGATTACACAGGTTGGGTAGGCTACACATTAGCTAAGTCAGAAAAAAGCATTGCGCAGTTTTCAGCAACGCCATTTCCTTCAAATTACGATGTTCGTCATGAATTCAAGAGTGTAAACATGTACAAAATGGGGCATTGGGATTTTTCACTCACGTGGATATATGCCTCAGGTATGCCATATACCTCTATTACGGGTGGGTATATCATCACATTGTTAGATGGCACCGAAAAAGATTACACAAGTCCTTCGTCGACCAATGCCAATCGTTTGCCCGACTCACACCGCATGGATGTAGCAGCTACTTACAACTTCAAGCATGGCAGTATTGGGCTATCTATTTATAATTTATATGGTCGCCAGAATGTTTGGTACAAAAAATTCCAAACCATTACAGATACCGATACCAACGAAAAGTACTTGTCTGTTACCAATGTAAATTACCTAGGCTTTACGCCAAACATCACCTTTACTTATAAATTGAAATAATCCGTAAAAGCATTTACATATCATGAAAATATACTATTTCGTAGTAGCCCTTTTACTAGGTACTTTTTTATCGAGCTGTAGCAATGAAGGTTCTGTTGAAGTTACCGACAATGCAGTAATAGAAGCTTATCTTGTGGCGGGTCAATACATTAGCATGCACGTCAAAAAAGAAATCCCTTATAGTGACCAAAGTATCAGTACAGAAGAACCAATAGATGGTTTGAAGATTACAGTCACAGGGGATGGAAAAACTTATACCCTTGAATCTTTGGGTAATGGCGACTATCGTTCAGATACAACGGTAAAACTCAAGGTTGGCGTGAGTTACAGCATGAGCTTTGTCTATAATGGAAAAACCATTTCTGCAACGACAATCATTCCGACCAAACCCGAAAATTATGCCCTTGACCAAAGTTCGATTTATTTATCACAAATTGATTTGAGTAGTGGCGGTAGACCTATGGGCGGCATGGGTGGAACCAACATTCAGGTAACTTGGGACAACACCACGAGCGATTATTATTTTGTAGTAGTCGACAATATCGAAACAGACCCAACACCCATTTATATTTTGGCCGACGATGCCGACTCTACTTTGTTTACACGACGGTTTAGAAGTCAACCCGTACAAGGAACATCCACAAGTGTAAACCCCAACGAGTTTCAATACTTTGGTATGCACAATGTGATATTGATGCATGTAAACCCTGATTATGCGGCCCTGTATCGCAGCTCTGGCTCAACCTCACAAAATATAAGTACCCCTCCTACGAGTATTACAAATGGGCTAGGTGTGTTTACAGGAGTAAATGCAGACACCATTAAATTCGAAGTAAAACAACGATAATATAGAGCATTCTACGAATAAACACTTCATTTAATATAGTATTCGTAGAATGTTTCTTTTTTTTTAATTTTTATTAATAAAAAATATCAATAATAACCATAAATTATCACTTATAATCTATAATCATCACAAATCAATATTTTAAAGTATAATTGATTTAATTTCGTTTATTTTGCATAAAACTCAACTATATAAAGTTTTACGCTATGCAAAATTTAATCAATGTCCTGAAGGATCTACTCCACGAGCTCATCATCTTTTTCAGAATAGAAGGCCTTCTGGCTATTATCCACGAAGGCAACTGGCGAGCATTCAAAACGATTGATGGAATATTTACCGTACTTGCCCCTTTAGCACCTATTATTATTATTGCTGAAATTTTTCTTCTATTTACTACACATCAATTCAAGAAAAAGACTTACAAAATTCCTTTCATTATTATCATCATTAACCGAGTGCTCGAGAAAGTTTTAAAACTTTCTATTACAATCTTTTTTATTACTTTATTCAAAAACCATGCACTATTTAATATTGGTTTAAAATGGTACTATATCCCATTAGGGTATCTTATTTATGAGCTAAATTCATTTATAAGGCATTACGCCGCTCATAAGATTAGATTATTATGGTGTAGTCATGCCGTGCATCATTCTCCTACAGAATTAAGTGCCTCTGTTACCCTAACTACAGCGTATTTAGAAAACATTTATACCGATATATTTGCAGCTAGCTTTTGCACCTTAATGGGACTCAGTCCTTCGTTATTCTTTTTCGTAATGATTTTGGATAGTATTTGGGGAGCATTTGTACACGTAAGTGAAAAAACTCTTAAAAATGGAAGGCTTGGTTTCTTAGAAAAGCTCATTCTCACACCATCTCATCATCGAGTACATCATGCGAGCAACGATTTATACATGGACACCAATTTTTGTTCTATCATCAATTTGTGGGATAGACTTTTTGGTACATATCAAGAAGAAAAAGAAGAAGAACCTGTAAAATACGGCATTACACGTCCAATGGATGCCAATAACTTCTGGGATGTTTATTTCGGAGAATATGTGGCGTTGTGGCAGGATGTCAAAAATGCAAAGGGAATCAATAAAATAAAGTACATCATAATGCCTCCAGGATGGCACCCAAATGGTACTCAACAAACGGCAAAAACTCTCCGAAAAAAAGCATTGAGCCAGCACTAATAAATAAGCCTCCAAGTATTGTGTATGACTTGGAGGCTTATTTATTAGGTAAAAGAGCCTATTTGGTCTTTCCAAACTGATACCCTACACCCAACCAAGAACGAATAATACCACTCGTACCTTGAATATTATTGATATAAGGTGAAATTTCGTAATTGATACTTAGTTGGGGTAATTTTTCTAAAGGATAAATTCTAGTTCCTATTGAACCAAAGTATCCTTTTATCAAATCATCTTTGTTGACAATAGCACCTACAAACCCGAAGTTTACCCCACCTCCAACATAAAAATTAGCTTTCCCAGTCTTAGCAACATTTAGCATCAAAGCTGGTTCGGTATTCAATGACGAAGAGAAAGAATTTAGTTGAAAACGACAATCTACCCACAATCTTTTGGTAGCATTACTCGATACCGAGAGGATATTATTCCAAGGATAATAACTCACAGCCTGTGCATGAATTTTTATCATACTCGACAGGGCTAATATCAAACCTAACATCAAGAGGCTTTTCCTCATAATTTTGTTTTTTAGTATTAGTAAAAAAGTTTTTTTTAGTCCAACAACGGTGGTAACAACTCAAGTCTTGAGTGCAGATTTATTTCAAAGATAAAAGAAGTCTTACGGCTAAACAATAATAAATCATCAACTCTCTGTAACTTTGCTGAATCAATAAAATACACTGAACTTTCACGTATATGTCAGTTTTAAAAAAATTGGCGGGCGAAACCGCATCTTATGGCATCTCTACCATATTGGGGCGTTCGCTCAATTTCCTTTTAGTATTTGTTCATACAGCAGCATTTTTGCCCGAAGATTTGGGTATCAATGTTAAGTTATACAGTTATGTAGCTGTAGCCAATATTCTTTACACGTATGGGATGGAAACGGCTTTTTTTCGTTTTGCTGCTGAGGATAAAACCCGTTACTATAATTTAATACAAAGCGCCCTATTGGTCACGAGCACTATTTTTTCGGGAGTGCTGATTCTGTTTTCGTCTTCCATCATTACCAGTTTAGGATACCCACATCGTGAGTTAGATTTGACCTGTTTGGCGCTTATTGTTTGGCTAGATTCTATAACGGCCATTCCATTTGCACGATTACGATTAGAAAAAGCTACCAAAAAATTTGTAAGTGCCAAGATTATCAATATTCTACTGAATGTTGGCCTAAATATCTTTTTCTTATTAGGTCTAAAAAAAATCTCGGAGGGCGAGTATCTCACTTTTTTACAGCCTCTAGCTAGCACCTTGTATATTCCTTCCATTGGTGCAGGCTATATCATCTTGGCCAATTTATTGGCCAATGCCTCCTATATATGGTTGCTAAGAAAAGAAATTTTTGATTACAAATTTGAATTTGAGTGGCCACTTTTCAAAGAGCTTTTGATATATGCCTACCCAATTATGATTATGGGCTTGGCAGGAATGGTCAATCAGGTTTTTGACAGAATTTTGTTGGAGCAATTTTTACCAGAAAACTTTTATCCTGGCCGTACCGCTCGACAAGCCTTAGGGATTTATGGCAATGCCTACAAGCTATCTATCTTTATGGCATTGTCCACGCAGGCCTTCAGATATGCGGCAGAACCTTTTTTCTTATCAAAAACTAAGGATAAAAACGCCCCCGAAACACTTGCAGAGGCAACCAAATGGTTTACGATTGTATGTATTTTTATCTGGTTGGGGGTATGCCTTAATCTGGATTGGCTCAAAAAGCTATTTCTACGTAAGGCTATTTATCAAGAGGGTGTAACCGTTGTGCCTTTATTATTGCTGGCAAACTTATTTTTGGGAGTATACTATAATATTTCTGTTTGGTTTAAGTTAAATAATAAGACCTACTTTGGCACGATTATTACTTTTATAGGTTTGGCGGTTACCGTAGTTTTAAATATCGTCCTAATCCCCAAGCTTGGGTATATGGGATGTGCTTGGGCTTTTTTGGTATCGTGTTTTACCATGACATTATTGTGTTATTTCTGGGGGCAAAAATACTATCCTGTGCCATATAGAATCAAATCGGCCATTGGTTACATTATCAGTGCAGGTGCGCTAATTTATTTTACATTAGCTATCCCAATCAATAATCTATGGATTTCTATTCCGTATCATGGGATTTTACTGGCACTTTACACCCTCGGAGTGATTGTCGTAGAACGTAAGACTATTCTACCCGAGAAATGGCAAAAACGCTTTAAATTAAGTTGAAACACTCATTTTATAGCCTGTTTTGAGGCATTAAACCCAAAGAACAACCATTCAATAAAAAAAGCTATCAATTGCACGATTATTTAAGAGAAAATTAAGAAATTTGTATTAGTTTTAGTTTTTGTAATCCATAATACTATTATTCTTCGTATAATCGCTATAACACTGTAATTCTTACTTTATAAAAATCCGTTTTTCTCATGACTGAATTTCAGATAAGAACCATTATTGACTCCTTAGAAGTAAAGCTAAGGAAATTGGTCATGGCCTACACTGAACTCAAAGATCAGTTGAAAGAGTCTCATAAAGAAAAGGAATTACTAAAAAAGAAGTTAATAGAGATAGAAAAAGAGAATATGGAATTACAGAAAAAATTAAACGAACAATCTAAAAACTTTAAAAAGTCAGATAAATTTACTAAGATTGTAGCGAACAATCTCAAAAACGCAGGTGACCCTGCCGAATTGAAGGAAAAAATCGACGAATATATTTTGGAAATAGACAAGTGTATTAGTCAACTAAGCGTTTAAAATCTCTAGGTAACTGGATATTAGTATATACAATTTATAGCTCAGACAAAGCCGCGACGGTATGAGTCTCTAAAAATCCTATAACCAATGGCAGATAAAATCCCTTGCAATATCAATGTAGGTCTTAAGGAGTTCAACCTAATGGTAGGACGAGAGGAGGAAGAGTACGTTCGCAAGGCCGCTAAGTTGATTAACGAAAGAATGGATTATGTGAGAGAAAAAGTAGGTCTCTCCGAATCATACGAACTGCTCGCTTTTGTGGCTTTGGATTATGCCATTGATAATTTGAAGTTCGACAACAAGCATTCTGATCTCCAAAAAACTGTAATGACTAAAATTTCGGAAATGGATTTGCTTGTAGATTCCATTTTGAAATAATATCTTAGAGTGTATTCGTTACAAACAAATGCTTTTGCTTTTGACTTTTCTGAGGTCGCTAAGCAAAAACATCCAGATAGATTATTAATTAGAATATTTTGATAAAACTCCATACTTTACCAGTTTGGCCTCAAGATATATTATAAATTTCCATCCATTTTATTGGATTATTTTAATCATCTGCTTTGATATTCCCCATCTTCGGTATTTACCTGTTTTAGTATTTTTTTTCACAATCGTTATTTAACTATTGAATTCGAGCTTGTTCCAAGTCTGATTCATTAATAAAGCGATTCTAAAACGGTATTCTAAAATGTTAACTCCAATTATCGCTGCTGTAGTTTCTCTTGTGGCAGGTATATTTCTTGGCAAAGTGATTTTTGCAAAAAATACACAAAAAATCGAAGACGAGGCGCTTGCTAAAGCTTCAGATATTGTTAAAAATGCTGAATCCCAAGCTGAGAATATCAAAAAAGACCGTATCCTCGAAGCAAAAGAAAAGTTTCTCAAATTGAGAGCAGAATTTGAAGAAGATTCCAACAAGAAAAAACAAATCCTTATCCAAAACGAGCAAAAGCTTAAAGAAAAAGAGCGTAGCATTCAGCAATCGATGGAACAAACCAAGCGTTTGGAATCTGAATTGAATAGCCAACGTCAATCTCTTAATGCTAAAGAAGAAAACCTAAAACGTAAGTTAGAGGAAGCTGATCGTAAGCGCGATGAAGCCGAAAAAATGTTGGCTTCTCAAGTAGCTCAGTTAGAAAAAATCGCTGGTCTTTCTGCCGATGAAGCTCGTAAGCAGTTGATTGATGCCTTACGTGGTGAAGCCGAAACTAAAGCCTCTTCTATTATCAAAAATACGATTGAAGAAGCAAAATTGACCGCTACCAAAGAAGCTAAAAAGGTGGTTATTGAAACGATTCAACGTACTGCTGCCGAAAATGCTATCGAAAACTGTGTTTCGGTATTCAATATCGAATCTGACGATGTTAAAGGTAAAATCATTGGTCGTGAAGGTCGTAATATTCGTGCCTTGGAATCGGCTACGGGTGTTGAATTTATTGTAGACGATACTCCAGAAGCGATTATCATTTCAGGTTTTGATCCTGTTCGTCGTGAAATCGCTCGTTTGTCACTACACCGTTTGGTACAAGATGGTCGTATCCACCCAGCTCGTATTGAAGAGGTTGTAGCAAAAACCAAGAAAAATATTGAGGAAGAAATCATCGAAATCGGTGAGCGTACTGTAATCGATTTGGGTATCCACGGTTTGCATCCAGAGTTAATCAAGATGGTTGGGCGTATGCGTTTCCGTTCTTCTTACGGTCAGAACTTATTGCAACACTCACGTGAAGTAGCCAAACTTTGTGCTACCATGGCAGCTGAGTTGGGCTTAAATGCGAAGTTGGCGAAACGTGCAGGTTTGTTACACGATATTGGTAAAGTATGGCCAGAAGAAGCTGAATTACCACACGCTATTTTGGGTATGCAGCTAGCAGAAAAATATAAAGAGAACGTAGAAGTTTGCAACGCTATTGGTGCGCACCACGATGAAATTGAAATGACGTCGATGATTTCTCCAATCGTTCAGGTATGTGATGCTATCTCAGGCTCTCGCCCAGGTGCTCGTCGTGAAATGATGGAATCATATATGCGTCGTTTGAAAGAACTTGAAGAATTGGCAACAAGCTTCAATGGTGTTCAAAAATGCTATGCAATCCAAGCTGGTCGTGAGCTACGTGTACTAGTAGATTCTGAAAATGTATCGGATGAAAAAGCAAGCATGTTGTCTTACGATATTTCTCAAAAAATCGAAAAAGAAATGCAGTACCCTGGTCAAATCAAGGTTACTGTTATCCGTGAAATGCGTGCTGTAAATTACGCAAAATAATTTCACACAATAAATTCAAAAAAGCCTCATTAAACTAAATGTTTGATGAGGCTTTTTTATGCCAATGTACTTCACCCAAAATCCATGTAATTATTACTTCCTATGAAAACACACTTTCAATCATTATTTAAAAACCTATCCATTTTCATTGCTAGTTCGTGGTTGTTTTATTCATGTGTGAGTGTTTACACACCAAACAATACGAATACCAACACAAATACCAACAAGACCAGTAATGTAGTTAAGGTGGTCAGTAATTTTCCTGAAAACTTTGACCAAGTAAGTAAAAACAAATACGAAACCGCCACCATTACCACCAACTCTGGTGACTGGTATTTTGAAAATGCCATGATGGGAAGTACTGACAATGACGTCAAAAATGGAGCAAAAGCGATTCGTATCAAAGAAGATGGATTGGTACGATTCAACACAGATTTATCATCGGGTATTTACCAAATTAAATTGAAGGCAGGGTTATATCAGTCGGACAAAACTGCTGCTTTTGAAGTTCGTATTTCAACCAACCGAGGCAATACTTGGAACAAAATCGGTAACACAATCACTTTGACTGATAAGTTTTTAAAAGACTTTACATTTACCGTAAATACTACTATTCCAACCCGATTTGAAATAGTAAAAGTAGATGGCACCAGCGGACGATTGAACATCGATGACGTAAGCGTTTCAGCTTATTCGGGTAATATTACTCCTACTCCCAACCCATCTCCTACCCCCAACCCAAGTCCAAAACCTAATCCTAAACCAGCGCCAAACAACGTAGCTACTAAGGATAACAATTTGTTGCTGGGCAACCCAAGCAATGCTATTAGTAATACTAGCTATTCGAATAATTTCTTGATGTTGAAAAATGCTTACGCCTTATCTTACAACAAATCGAAAGCGACCGCAAATTGGGTAAGTTGGCACGTGAGCGCAGCATGGAAAGGTGATGCTCAAAGACAAAATGATTTCAGACCAGACAGTTCGCTTCCACAAGGTTGGTCGGCAGTCAATACCAGAGATTATACTGATTCGGGTTTTGATAGAGGACATATTTGTCCGTCAGATGATAGAGATGGAAGTGTAGAAGAGAATCAAGAAACGTTTTTGATGACCAATATGATGCCTCAAGCACCAGATAATAATCGTGGGGTTTGGAAAAACTTAGAAGAATACGGACGTAGGCTCGTAGAGCAAGGTTATGAGTTATATGTCATTGCAGGGCCTTATGGACAAGGTGGCTCTGGTTCAAATGGTGAGGCACAAACCATCGGAAATAAAAATACCATTGTAGTGCCTAAATCCGTTTGGAAAATCATTGTAGTATTGCCTGTAGGTCAAAACGATTTGTATCGAATTGGCACAGATACTCGTGTGATTGCAGTGAATATCCCGAATACCAATCAAGCTGGCGCAGGTAATTGGCGTGACTATCGTGTATCGGTAGATGCTTTGGAAAAACTCACAGGTTTTGATTTCCTTTCAGACGTACCAAAAGATATTCAAAGTGTAATTGAGGCGAGAGTGGATAATAACTAAGCTAGCTTTAGGCTTTTACTAGAGTGCGACTAAAGTCGCACCCTAGTAGGAAAATTTTAGAAATACTACACTACAGCAAATGAGTAATTATGTGAAAATTAATATTCTAGCAGTAGAGACGCAATGATTGCGTCTTAGGA
>NZ_JBMLSD010000043.1:0-2008 GCF_049240685.1 Flectobacillus sp. | reverse complement strand
AAAAACATTTTAACACTCTTTGCCTAGTGCCTGTTGCCTTATGCCTAAAACACAAAAGTTAAATCTAATTGTGCATGATTACTTATTCTAACAAACCTTTATATCCTGAATCCTTAGAAGGAGGAATATTGGGTGTTGAAGTGCTAGAACTTGGTGACGAATCCAAACTAATCAATTTAAACTCTCCACTATTATAGGCTTCAAGCATGGCTTGACCTTTGTCGGTCAAAATACCATTTTGAATATCTACACCATTGATAAAGTCCATTGACAAATCCATCGCACGCTTCATTTCGCCTAATTTCTTACTCATATCGTCTTGGATATATTCCATCGACTCATCGAAGTAGAATTTTTTATCAGGATTTCCTTTAAAAATACTGATGGCTGTTTTCAAGGCATTTGAGCTACTTTTTACGATTTCGTATTCAGCCTCTTTCAATTTTACCTTGATTTCGGTTTCTTTGATAATATAATCTGCTGATGATTGTACCTTTTCCATAAAGCCCAATACGGTCTTCATGTTACGTTGTAAAGGCAACAACTTCTCATTCATTTCTTGCAAACCAGCTCCTTCGATTGTTGCCAACGAGGCAGCTTCTCTCATCCCTGGCTTATCAATCATCGTATTTGCCTTGTTAGCCTCCGCAAATTTTTGCTTGATTTGGTCATTATTTTCATTGATTTTCTTATTCAGTTTAACCAACTGACCTGCCAAAATATCGATTTGACCAGACATTTTTTGACGCTTTTCTTTCAAATCTTCGATATAGATTTTCATAATGGCGATAGGGTCAAGCTGAATCACCAAACCTGCAATTTTGCGCATGGTAGTTTTGAACAGGAAAAATGCCGCTGTGCGTACATCTTTACTTGTTATCAAAAACACAAACAAACCTAATACCGCCAACAAGGCGCCCAGATAAAGCGTATTTTCAGTTACTTTAATCAAAAACTCAACAATCTTGTTGAAGTAATACAAGCCTACCGCTCCTGCTGCGCCTAAGAACAACAATGAGGTAACACCTTCGGGTTTACTCCAAAATGATTTTTGGGGAGCATCACCTCCTCCAATCTGTGATAAATCTGCCATTAGTTTAATTGGTTTTGGTTAATTTCTATTCGTGCATAGTTAGTTTAGCAACGAGACACGAGTAATTTAAAAGTTTAGAAATTTATTTCAACAAATGTTCTTGTATCTTGAAAATATCAGACTTGATTTGGTCTACAAAGAATTCGTGTGTAACCTGATAGCCTGCTTTGTTATTATTGATTTTGGCACTTTGTTCTTCAATATCTCCCGATACTTTCTCAATGCTGCTATTATTTTGTTCTATCTTCTTTTGTAAAGCAATAATCTGTTCGGCCATTTGCTTGTTTTCATCTTGCATTTGTTTTACCTGATTTTGCAGATTGCCCACACGCTCCTTAATAGCTGCGTCGGCATCTTTCAGAAAGGCGGCTTTATCATTTTCGAGTATTTGGACATATTGATTGGCTGTATTGACCAAGATATTAATGTCCGAAACGCCTCCCATCGTTCTAAAACTTGCCCAAGCGGCCTGAAACTGCTTTTCTTCAGATAAGCCCAAGCCCGACAAGCTCTTCATGGTTTGCATAAACTCAAAATAGTCGGCACCCGGAAGATTCGCTTTTTCGAGTAGTTGTACAAAATGGTCAACAAACTTCTTATCCGTACTAGCATTCGTCTCTGGTGGTCGTACTACATTCTGACTAACAGGTGTAGCTTGAGGCTCAGGGGCTACGCTTTGGCTGGGCGTAGCTGGCGATGATTCGGGTACATCTTGAATAAAGAAACTTAGAATTTTCTTCCCAATGCTTTTTTCTTCTGTTGACATAGTTTTGATTTTGAGGATAAAGTATGAATGTAGATTTGTAAGGAATGAAATTTACAAAATCTTCTCGAATTACTTGATACAATATTATATAGTAGAAAGCTGTCCAGTAAGAAAGATTGTAAGAATGGTATGCGGACTTTAAGAATGGC
>NZ_JBMLSD010000042.1:0-2956 GCF_049240685.1 Flectobacillus sp. | reverse complement strand
ACTAACAACGTTTTCCTACTTACTTAGAAAATAATAAGCCCAATTGAAACAAAAACTTATGGAATCCAGAAGAGAATTTATTCGAAAAGCCAGTTTTTTGGCAAGCGGTGCCGGACTATTTGGCACTTTACCTCAGTCTATTCAACGTGCGTTGGCCATTAATCCAGCTCAAGGAAGTACTTTTTGGGATGCCGAACATGTAGTAATTCTTATGCAAGAAAACAGGTCTTTTGACCATTGCTTCGGTACTCTACAAGGTGTTCGCGGATTTAATGACCCTCGTGCTCTTACCGATGGGCAAAAACGCAAAGTTTGGTTACAATCTACCAAAGACGGTAAAACCTACGCACCATTCCGCCTAAATTTGAAGGATTCTAAAGCCACATGGATGAGTTCACTACCGCATTCTTGGGAAAATCAAATTGATGCACTCAATGGGGGTAAAAATAATGGCTGGCTTGGAGCCAAACAATCAGGGAACAAAGATTATAAGGATATGCCTTTGACTTTGGGATATTACAATCGTGAAGACATCCCTTTCTATTACGCAATGGCCGATGCCTTTACGATATGTGACCAAAATTTTTGTTCATCCTTAACTGGTACAACCCCCAACCGTCTTTATCTGTGGTCGGGAACAATTAGAGAAAAAGCCTCCTTCGATACCAAAGCCAACGTTAAAAATGAGGATGTTGACTATGAAAAATGGGCAAAATGGAAAACATTTCCCGAACGACTTGAAGAGGCCAAAGTTTCGTGGAAAATCTATCAAAACGAAATAAGTCTACCCACAGGATTGGAGGGCGAAGAGGATGCTTGGCTGGCCAACTTTACAGATAATCCTATCGAATGGTTTGAGAACTACAAGGTAAAATTTGCCCCTGAATATTACGAGTATATTCAACAAATGGAGAAAGTTTTGCCTAAAGAAATTAGTGCTCTTGAAACAAAAATACCAACTTTAGACTCAACGAGTGCTGATTTTAAAAAAGCTTCTCGACAACTCGAATCAAAAAAGGCTTGGTTATCTCAAGTAAAACGAGATTTAATCGATTATCACCCCGATAAATTTAATACGCTCAGCAATTTTCAAAAATCGATTCATCAACGCGCATTTACCAACAATAGAAAAGACCCTCAATACAGAAAATTGACTCATCTCAAATACGATTTTGAGGGAAAAGAGCGAGAGATGGCCGTGCCTCAAAGTGATGTATTGTTTCAATTTAGAGAAGACGTAAACAATAATTCGCTGCCAACTGTATCTTATCTTGTGGCTCCTGAAAACTTTTCTGACCATCCTGGCGCGCCTTGGTACGGCGCATGGTATTTGTCGGAGGCAATGGATATTTTAACCAAAAATCCTGAAATCTGGAAAAAGACCATCTTTATTTTAGCTTATGACGAAAATGACGGCTATTTCGACCATATCCCTCCCTTTGTAGCTCCTGATCATCAGGCAGTTGATTCTGGAAAAGTTTCTAAAGGAATAGACCCTAGCCAAGAGCGGGTAAATCTGGAGCATGAAAAATTAAGACCCTATCAAGACATCCGAAAAGGACCCATTGGCTTAGGTTTTAGAGTACCTCTACTAATTGCCTCTCCGTGGTCGCGCGGAGGTCGTGTATGTTCGGAAGTATTTGACCATACCTCTGTGATTCAATTCTTAGAAAAATTTATTTCTAAAAAGTCAAAAGAAAATATCCACGAATCGAATATTACCGAATGGAGAAGAACGGTTTGTGGAGACCTTACCTCTGTTTTTCAGACTTACAACGGAGAAAATATCCCTCTTCCTAATTTTGTAGACAAAGAACCCTTCATTCAATCTGTTCATCAAGCACAATTTAAGGAGTTACCTTCAGGCTATAAAAATCTTACCTTAGAGGAACAAAAAGCAATTAATCAAAATCCTCAATCCGCGCCTTGGATGCCCAAACAAGAAAAGGGGATTCGACCTGCCTGTGCAATTCCTTACGAATTGTATGTCGACGGACAGCTGAAGGGTGATTCTTTTGAGGTCAAAATGAAAGTGGGTAACAAAGTGTTTGGAAAAAATGCCAAAGGCTCACCTTTCAAAGCCTACTCCACCATCGCTTATCAGAAAAAAGATGTAGATGGCAAAGCGCTTGGCTTTGAAACCATGCTGGCTAGAGATTATGCCGTAAAAGCTGGAGACACCATCACGGACATCTGGAAACTAACTGAAAGTGAATCAAGCAAATACGCCATTGATATCTATGCCCCAAATGGCTTTTTTAGAACATTCCAAGGAGATTCTATGGATAAGCTTCATACAGTTTTATCTTACGAACAAGCATCGCAGGGCGCTTTGTTGTCTGGTAATATCATTATTGAACTCCAAAATATTTCAAAAGAAAAACTTCTTGTAGAACTACTCGATGAATCCTACGAAACAGGTCTTAAAACAGTCGCCTTAGAACCTGAAAAAAGCACTAAAGTAATTTTTGATTTGACTAAAAGTTATAACTGGTATGATTTATCTGTAAAAGTTAAGGGTTCACCAGATTTTTTGAGAAGATACGCAGGCCACGTCGAAACAGGAAAACCGAGTTATACCGACCCAGCTATGGGGCAAGTCAAAACCGTTTGATTCATTGGTAAATAAGAAAACCCCAAGTCCAAGACTTTGTCTTGGACTTGCATACCTCTTTGATCATCATGATTGAGGATTTACAGTAAACCAGTGCCTAATCCTTCTTTTAACATAGATTATATGTAATCGTGTAGAATTAGATTTAAGTTTTTTGTTAAAGGCAGCAGGCAAAGTGAGTAACATTGTTTCTTGGTAACAATAGTTAGCTTTTTGCCAAATACCCAAAGCCTTCAGGTATCGGCTTTCGGCGATGGGCTAATGGAAAAATCCATGTCCGTGGTCATTAAAGACATTTTAACACGCTTTGCCTTGTGTCTGCTGCCTTTTCCCTAAAACACA
>NZ_JBMLSD010000041.1:0-1786 GCF_049240685.1 Flectobacillus sp. | reverse complement strand
CGTTTCACAATTGTAATAATATTTGTTCGTTTTCTATATGATAATTGTATATTTATAATGATTTATAAACAAGCGGATTGATATGGAAAATATAAAAATAATAAAGAGACGCTCTGATGATAACTGGATAGTTCGTTTACCTAGGAGGATGGAACATCTCACCAAACAAAACATACAACTAAGTAATAGAAATATTCAACCTAAAAGGTTTAATCCAGCCAAGAGCTTACACAATATCCCCAAAAGTACTTCTCTAAAAGTAGAGACTTACCGAAAGTATTATACAAAACCTTACTTGTCTGAGGGAGGTGTTGTTTCTTTTCCTGTAAGAGGAAAGAGAGACTTGATATTAATTGTTGAAAAAGTTTATGAGGAAAGTCCCAACTCAACTATTGAGATTCTAGAGTATAATAGTGAGCGTCCTTCACACCATGCAAAGAGTTTAGAAGAGGTTGAAACCGCACTTCAAAGTTCAACTCAAGGAATTCTTGAAATAGCAAATAAGAGTCTCGCTAACGCTTACCAAGAATCAAAGGATAAAGGATTGACCGTCTGTGTGTTGAGAGGAAATGAAATTGTAGAAGAGTTTTCTGATGGCACAACCAATATTCTCAAAAAGATTAGTCCAAGAAAAAAAATAGTATCTAGAACCTTTACACTTAAATAGTTGGCTACACTATATGTATTTGCAGGACCAAATGGTTCTGGTAAAAGCACTATCACTGAAAGTATTAAAAGTGAAGTTGATATAGGCATTTATTTGAATGCTGATGAGATAGAAAAGTCACTCATAGAGAATAGATGTTTTAGTTTCAACTCTTTGATTAATTGGGAGATAGAAGAAGCCTCCTTTAAAGATTTTTGTAGAGGTCGTGGTTTAAACAAAAAAGTATCTGACCCTGATTGGCTAGAGAAGATACATCTGCAAGACAATAAATTATTTTTGGATGTAGGGCTAAATATCAATTCTTATCTGTCTGCGTTATTAGTTGATTTCTTACGTGTCGAGTTTATAAATCAAAAGGTGGATTTCAGCTTTGAAACTGTGATGTCTCATTCCTCCAAACTGGATTTATTGAGCTCAGCAAAAGAGAATGGCTACAAAATAGTTTTATATTTCGTCACAACAGAAGACCCAATAATTAACGTAATGCGAGTGTAAAACCGTGTTGAAAAAGGAGGGCATACAGTTTCTGAACAGAAAATAATTGATCGATATAAACGATGTATGAACTTGTTATACGAAGCTATTAAAATTTCTGATGAAGCATACTTATTTGATAACTCAGGCGATGGAGAAGTAGCTGCTTATTTTGCTAAAGTTTTAAATGGGCAAGATTTCAAATTTAGGAGAGGATTTGAAGAATATCCTAATTGGGTTGACAGATATATAAGTAATCGTGAAGAATAAGATTTAATTTATGTGTTTAGTGACAAGGCAACAGGCACAAGGCAAAGAGTGTTAAAATGTTTTTAACGACCACAGACATGCATTTTACCCCAAGCCCACCGCCGAAAGCCGTTACCTGAAAGCGCAAAGAACAATCTTAAATTTTATTTTGCTCACTAACTTAACTGGGAAAAATAATTAAATAAAATAAAGGTATTAGTCTTATTTCAAAAAGAAGCTCTCCCAAAGAGCTTCTTTTTTTTCAATGTTTTGAAAGATAGAACTTTACCCTATTGGCTACTCCGCATTTTTAGGAATCACCATCCGTAAGTATTTCCACCTAAAATAAATAATTTTAGTCAAATAGATACATTTGGCCTAAAATCGCTATAGTTT
>NZ_JBMLSD010000040.1:35063-52364 GCF_049240685.1 Flectobacillus sp. | reverse complement strand
TGCAGTTGATTAAATGTAATTTGAGTAGCACTTCAAAAAATCAAACTTTTTCCTACCTCCGTGGTCAGTGTCTCACTGACTAACTGGCGCTAGCAAAGACTTACCCCAAAAGTTTTTGAGTAAAGATTGTAAAAGTAGTACGCTGTGCTGCCGCGAGTTGTCGAGTGAGACACTCGCCACGGATAAAAAATCCTTCGTGATTTTTGGGTTAAAAGAAAGCAAAGAAGGCAAAAATTCCAAAAGGTATTCAAGTTTGATATCGACAAATTTGAAAAGTGTTATGAAACCATGGAAGGTACCGCAAGATATGTTGAGTTCTCATTATGCAATCATTTTACCCAAAGAAAACCAGATGAAAGCTTATTAAAATCTAACAGCTCTTTCAAATCATTTGCAAAATTCAAGAACTATAATCTTCAAAAGAATCAATGGTTGTATCTGAGTAACAAAACTACATACTTCTATGGAACGGGTTTCAATATGGCTCGCCTCCTCGACAAACTAGGCATTGATTACAAATCAAGACTGTTTAAAGACGGAAAAATCACTTTGGAGGATATCTTGCAGGAAAAGCAGTAGAACCTCAAATATGTTTTCAATTGTGATTATGTAATCGTGCTGAATAAGATTTAAGTTATTTGTTTAGGCAACAGGCAAAAGACAAAGAGTGTTAAAATGTTTTCAGTAACGATAGATATATTTTGCCGAATGCCCAGAGCCGAAAGCCAAAAGCTATAAGATTAAAATTTATTTTGCCCACTAACTTATAAGATAAAAATATGCTTTTTCATCTACTTAAGTATTCATAAATAGTTCTATCTTTCCGTCCCGATTAATCTCGATGCTTCAAATCCAACATAATTATGCGAAATCTAGGTGTCAAAGTAGTAAAATTTATCATAGTCTTCAGTATTGTTATGCTATACCATGGTTTAGCATTAGGACAAAAAAACGACGTTTGGATACGCTACCATGATAAAGCCAAGAATTTATACGGCTACAAAGATTTAAAAGGTAAAATTAAAATTCCCGCCAAGTTCGAAAAATATTTTACCCAAGCTGACTCATTTTACAATATCATCTCGGTAAAAGAAGAAACCTTACATGATTACAAGACTTATTATCTCCTTAAAAATGGGAAAAAAGTTGGTTTAGACAGCTTATATATTTTAGACTATGCTGTTGATTGTGAAAGTGAAGGCAAAATCCGATTCCAGAACAAGAAAAATGACAGAATTGGCTTTTTAGATAAAAATGGGAAAGCTGTCATCCCTGCCATTTATAATTATGCAACGCCGTTTAATAATGGTGTGTCCGGAGCACTTATAAATGCAAAACGTACGTGCTGGGATGAAAAGGAGGATACACTAAACTGTGAACATCTAGCTTGGAAAGGAGGAATCAAAGTTTTAATTAACGATAAAAATGAGATTTTGGCTGATAGTCTTCATAACCTTCCAGATAATATTAATTGGTATTCATTAAAAACAAATCAAGCCGACTTAGACACGAGTATTTGGTTTACTATTAAGGGGAAAAATGGGAATACCTATTCATTTATAGATTATCAAAAAGAGTTCAGACATTGGTTTGATACGGAGTTTTTGCCCGCCCTAAAATCCACGAATAAAGAGAGTTTGAAACGGCTGTTCTTTTCAGATTTACAAATTGAATCGGTGAAATTAGGGACGAGTAATCCCCATCAAAAAAATTTCAATACTTTTGTCCGCAAAATAGTTACACCCGAACGATTTCAAGCCAATGCTGTAAAAGAAATCCATATAATGAATGGGGATTTAATGTTCATGAACTCGGAAAAACCTATTTATAAAAAATATTTTGATGCATGCGGCCGCCACCAAAAAGAGAAGTTTCCTACTTTTTTAATTACCATCGACTACTATATAAAAAGAAAAGAAGCACTTGATATAAGGAGTGTTCCTAAGTTAGATCCAAATTGGAAAACATCTGAATTTTATATCAACTATGAACTAGATTATCAGGAAAGATTTGAATTTCTTAGAACCTCAAATGGGTATAAACTCGTTGATGTGGAAGTAAAAAATTAAACAATTCCGAAATTATATGGTGATGCTACAAATTAGTTTTCTGTAGGTTACGTTCATAAGAGTCAGTTATTCATAATGTAGGAATAACTAAACATTTGAAAAGTGAAATATTTATTTTGTAATACCATAGACTTTTACAAAACCAGACCATTACCTTCAAAATCAAGAATAATTGTACAAAAGATAAATCAGAAAAATGTCAACCTATTTCAAAATCATAACATTTGTTACAACCCTAATTGCTTCGATTACAGCATTAGCACAAACACCATCTTTCGAAAAAAACCTTAATGACGCCTTCATAAAGGCCAAAAAATCAAATAAGAATTTATTGATCTATCGTTATGATTCAACTTCAATTTATTTAAGTAAGACTAATAAACAAAATACAGATGATTATCTGTTAGATTCTCTATTACGTGTATCTGGTGAAAAGAATATTTTCACTAAAGATTTTGTTCTTTTTCCTTTGGAAATTAATAGCGATAAAAAGGATGACAAAGAATTCCGACGCGAGTTAATTATGGATTTTACGCCTGATTTTTACGTGTTTTCACCCGACAGTACCTGTTTAGCTTACTTAAAGACTTATTTACAAGGTCAAGAGATTTCAAAAAATATTATCCAAGAGATTAAAGATAGCATAAATGCAAATAACCAGAATCGGATTTCCTTTGAACAAAAGTTGTATACTAATACAGTTTCTAAGGAAGAATTACTCCAGATTATAAAAAAACGGTTCCTTCTAAAATTAAGCTCACTTAAATTGCTCAATAAATATGCCTCAATGGAGGAAAACCTTACGAACGATTTATATCAATTTATAGAGGTAGAATATATTACTACCAAAGATCGTATAGTACAAAGTTTCTTGTATGAACCAAAGGTTAGTTCTTTTCAAGATCAAAGAAAAATGCTCAACAGAGTGATTGCACAAAGAGTACTAGAAAATGCGAAAGAAAACCCAGATAAAATTGAATTTGAAAATGCGCTAATGATGAATCAAAATGCTTTTTCACGTTCTTGTGCTATTTCATTGGCAGAAACACTAAGCACAAATAGCTATTTACAAAATGAATTTATACAGGAGCAACTAAAGTCTGCATTTGAATATTATAATTGGATAAATGACACATTGAATATTATTGATTATGGTACAAGATATGGTAATAATATTCTCAGGAGATACTGGTCTAAGCAGAAAGAGTATTTGGATTTACATTTGCTTCAGTCTGATTTTGTTTCAAATCTTAGAATGTACTCTAATGATGATGAAAGAAAAGCTGCGATGAAGGAAAATGGAAAAAATAAGTTGAAAATGATAAAGCAACTTGGTAGAGACTATAACGAAGCGTACTCAAAAGATTTAAATAAAATTGCTTGGAAAATTTATCAATCAACTCAAAAAGCTTCGAGTTTAACAACTGCTTTAAAATTTTCAAGGTTTTCTATAAATCTTTGGAAAGCACCAGAACAATTGGACACCTATGCTCACTTGTTATTTGCATTGGGCAAGACAAAAGAGGCTATTCTTTATCAAGAAATGGCTGTAAAAGAAGCAAAAAAATCTACCAAAATGTATGGTTCCATAGTCGAAGAGTTAGAAAATGAGTTAAAGCGTTTCAAAAAAGCAGGTATAACACCTCACAAGAAGAACATCTAGTTACAAAGATTTGATATTCCACCTTTTCTCCAATGCAAAAAATAAAACTCTCTAAATCATTTTTATATATCGCAACCATTATTGTAATCGGGTTCTGTATACCGCAGAACCTCAAAATGCCTGTAGAATGAGCAACCCCAAAAAGCTATAACCGTCAATCATTTTGGTACTACCCTTGGGGAAAATCTGTTACTCACGCTTATTCATCCAGATGGAAGGCAAACTATTATTCATCACAAACGTTTTAAAGTTTAAGAAATTCAACCAAATTGCTGGTCTAAAGACCAATAATGGCAAAATTAAAAGGATTTAGTTGACTCAATCATGAAACTAAACTTATATCAGATAGATGCTTTTACTGACCAAGTTTTTGGAGGTAATCCTGCCTGCGTTGTACCATTAGAAACATGGTTACCTGACGCCATACTCAAGAAAATCGCTCAAGAAAATGCGGTTGCAGAAACTGCTTTTTTTGTTCCTAAAAAGGATGCAATTCATTTAAGGTGGTTTACCCCAGAAATCGAAATGGATTTATGCGGTCATGCAACTTTGGCTACAGCGCATTGTCTCAAAACCATACTGAACTATCCTTCCAACACTATTTTGTTTGAAACCTTAAGTGGAGAATTAAAAATAGAGGTTGATGGTGATTTATATCGAATGGATTTTCCCTCGAGAATGCCAATTAAAGCTGAATTACCTGAAATAATTGCCCAATCTTTAAATATTCAACCAAAGGAGGTTTATAAATCAAGGGACTATTTACTTGTCTATGAGAGCGAGGAGGACGTTAAGAACATCAAGATTAACAGGCAACAATTTGACTTGATTAACCTCGACCCAGGAGGAGTAATTGTCACGGCGGTGGGAACAAATGATGATTTTGTATCCAGATTTTTTACCCCACAAGCCTCTATTCTCGAAGACCCAGTAACTGGCTCTGCCCATTGTTCTTTGATTCCATTTTGGGCAGAAAGACTAGGTAAAAACATACTTAAGGCATCACAGATTTCGGAAAGGGTTGGAAAACTTTTTTGCGAAAATCTTGGAGAAAGAGTTATCATCAGCGGCAAAGCCAAAACCTATTCGATTGGATCTTTTTGGACAGTATAGAATCAATTATCCTATTGTTTTTTTTATATTTAAACCTCTGTCAACCAAACTCTTCATGAATTAAAATGAGATACTTCTTAAAAAAATATGCAGTTTTATTGTCTTTAGCAATAGCCTCAATTCTCATACTAATCGCTACACTTCAATATGCTGGCGGAACGATTCAAGACAAAAACACGATAGGCTTCGATTGGTCAAGAAATTTTTTTAGTAATCTATTTCAAGAAAACTCTCTGAATGGATTTCCGAACTTAGGAAGGATATGGGCCATTTTCGGAATGATATTTTATTCGTTGGGAAATGGCCTATTTTTTATCAATATGTCCAAGAAAATCAGCGATAAACATGCCACTTTGGTTTTGAAAATCGTTGGATTTAGCGAAATTCTATTCAATTTTTTGATAGCGACACCTTTACACGATAGCATGGTAGCAATAACAAGCACGCTAACATTGTTGGGCTTATTTTATATTACGATATTTTCATTCAAAACTTCTATCCACTTATTAAAAATAGGCTGTGTGTTATCAATGCTTGTTTTCTATTATAGCTTATTTTTGTACGGCACAGGCGATTGGGCTTTACTAGCCATCATGCAAAAGGTCACCATTATTGGAAATATATTGCTGGTAATCAGTATTGAGCATTTTGTACAAAAAGAAGATTTTACTCTAAAATAAACCCAGACTAACTAAAATAGCAAAATTATGGAAACCGAGAAGATTCAAACAATGCATCCAGACCCAACAAAATCAAATAAAAAGATTTTGTTGCTAAAATATCAAACCATCAAAACTACGTTACTTTCTATTTTACGAGTTTCAGAATTAACACATACCGATTTAATGGAAAAATTGTATCAGGAAGTAAAAGATACTTTCGAAGGTGGTGTACAATGGTATGGAGAGGTTGTAAAACTTGATTTAGAAGCAAGAGGAATTATCGAAAGAACGAAGACCAAGCCAGTCAAGTACAGATTGAAAAATGGCTCTATTGAGTAATAGTTGATTTTTTACCACCTATTTTTTCAAGTAAGGCATTTTAACTTTATAAGCAACCATGGATACCAAGCACTTATTTAAGTTTTCAATTTTATTATTCATCTGCAATTGCCTAGTTATTCTTCCACTTATACATATCTCTTTACTTCTCATTTCTGATGGTGCCTATATTTTCTTATTGGGCAATAGCCTCCTGATTACAATTTTAACAAAGATTTTAGGTAAAATTCAATTTTCAGAAGCTGCTTTTATTGGAGTATTGCTATCCTGTCTGAGTTTGAATTTAGCCTATTTATCTTGGCATTTAGGTGTATTCATTCATCCTTTTTATGGTTTTCTCCTATTCTTGGTAGCTTCATCCGTACTATGGTTTCTACTTCTTAAATCAAAATTAGTCTATCATAAAACACCCTTTAGCCTTATTGCCGTATTGGGGTTATTTCTAATTCCCTATTTCGTAGGAGACAGATTACCAAGTCTTCCTGAGAAAAGAAATACTGGGACGACCGAAATTATGATTAGAAATTTTGGTAAACTAGATACCATCCACAACATCGTTGAAATCAGTTATCTTAGACAGCCACTATTTGGCTTACAGCAAACTCAAACAATCCAAACAGTGCGCACTGATGCGAAAGGCAGTTTTAAAATAAACCTTGCCTCTATTTTTGATGTTAAAATTCAACTTACAGACGATAAAAACAGGGTGCAATCCTTCCATATCTCCAGCAATCAGTTAAAAGTCCAAAGAAAGTTTATGTTTGATGTGAGACAATAAATGAATATCTTCTTACACGCTCAAATAACATCAGCTTTTCTCCCGAAAATTAAACCCACAATCTGAAATTTCTTTTGTAAATTAGGTATGTGGTAAACAGATGATTACCATTAAACAACTAAACTCTAATACTATGGCACTCATTAATCCATATCTTCATTACAACGGCAATGCTGAGGAGGCATTCAATTTTTATAAATCTGTATTCGGCGGCGAATTTGCCATGATTGCACGATTCAAAGATTTTGCAAATCCCGAACAACCATTTCCAGAGGAAGAAGCCAATAAAGTAATGCATATAGCTTTACCAATCGGTAAGACCAATGTATTGATGGGGAGCGATGTGCCAAACGTACTAGGAAAAGTCAATGAGCAAGAGAATCGAAGTAAAATCTCAATAAGTGCTGAAAGTAAAGAAGAGGCAGATCATTTGTTCAATGGACTTTCAGCAGGAGGAAATGTCGAAATGCCAATAGCAGATAGTCCATGGGGTTCGTATTTCGGTATGTTTCGAGATAAATATGGGATAGAATGGATGGTAGATTTCGACCCAAAGTATAATGGTCAGGTGTAAATAAAACCTTCCGCCATAGTTGGTCAAAAAACCAACTATGGCTAATAGATAGATACTATTAATCCCAACATTTTCCATCATCATCTTGAGAATCATCATAGAGACTACCAATTGGATTATAATTATCCCAACATGCCTTATGTAGTTCTTCAATACCTACTAAATTGTTGAATTCCTTCTGAATAATTCTATTTTCAGGATTATCAGATTCAAATGGATTCGGGTACAGTTCAATAAATCGAACATTATTCTTTGTAAGAATATTTTTATTACAATAATTGAATTTTTCTACTTTTTCTTTGTCAATTAATTCAAAATAATTGTTTGAAAACCACATTCTCCAGCATGATCTTAATACCATATTCCGAACTTGTCTTAACCTACCTGGATTCCCTTCAATTGTGATACATTTATCTCCATCTTTTGTATATATCTTTTTCTTATTTACAGGAATTCCTTTTAGTTCGTAGTTTCTTAAATAAACTTCATTTTGAATAAATTCATCAAACTGCCAAAATGAGTAGGCACAAACAAAACCATTTAATTTAAAAAATGGCTCAAATAAGGTCAAATCAAGTTTTCCTTTTTCCCCTTTCCATATTATTCTATCACAACCAGGTAATTCTTTGGGTCCACTTGGACAAATAGTCAATCTGTTTTGCATTTCATCATCATAAAAAAGATGGCATTTTTCAAAAAAAAGGTGTTTGTTTATTCTCATTGCCTTTTTGATCCCCTCTTGTAAAGACATATCTCCAAAACCTCCTATCCATCGAGTGAGTGTATATCCTATATTGGGAGATTCCACCAAAGAAAGTATATCAGAAACCTTCAATGAATTTAGCTTAAAACACATTTCAAATTCTATCGTTGGGAAAGTCGAAGATAAATGTTCTTTATAAATAAACTCTTTCTGTTTAAACCAATTAAAGATGCTCATAATTTTATAATTTCTATTTCAGCCCTTGTTGGTCTTTTGACCAACAATACGAGCGACAGCAACTCGTCAATTAAAAAATCAACTTTTTTGTAATAATCAACAGCATTTGATAAGTCGTATCATGATTATTGCCTCTTACGGAGAAGCCTTACTCGGCAGCATCCTAGTAGCTTTGGGATATATTGATATGAACACGCTACTTTCATCTAGTTTCCGAAGTGTCTTGCAGAACGCTACGGCCCCTCGGGGATTCCAACAACCTTTAAAAAACTCTCAAAACCATCCTTTTTAAAATTCTGTATGGATTCCCATGAAAGTATATCTTCACCTTCAAACCAAAAATAATCGTCTCGATTAATGTTAAGATACTCGTAAATAAATAAAAAAATCAATTCTAAATTTTCTTGCCAGACTGGTTCAATATATGCTAAACTACATAAGTTTTTATTTGGAATTAGATAATCAAATGCTTTATCTTGCCCGAGCTCAATGAGTTCGATGTCTACGCCTTGAATTGATAACAAAAAACCTTGCTTCTCATCATTTTTAGAATCTTCCTCTAATCTAATCTCGGTGTTTTTAAGTGACCCATTTGAAAAATAACTAATCCAATTTTGGTACTCAAATTTGATACCGTTACGAAAACAAATTTTCACAGTATCTATCAATACTTTCTCTGGAGAATGATTTTCCCAGTTTTTAAGTAAATGTGCAAGTCTTCCCATTTTTCATTTTAATATACTCCTTAATTCTTCCAATGAATATGCAACTATTGTAACACCTTGTTTTGTGATTCTTTCTAGCATTCTTACTAATTCTGGAGTAGCAACTGCTAATGATTTATCAATATAAAGAGTATATTTAAGCCATTGCTGGTCTCTTAGCAAACAATATTAGAGAATGTAACTAAAGCAAATTTAGCTACGCCTATGTAGATTCCAACAAAGTCATGGCTTCAATAATGTTGGTAGCCTTCTCCATACTTTTGATTGGTGACAACCCAATACTTTTTCTTGCAGTATTTATTGAATCGGTATCAAACTGCTGTACATTACGAATTTTAAGCATCACCGCAGTTTTAAGCGTAGCTGACTTGATACGTATAGTGAAGGGAGAATATCTAGCAGGGTGAATATGCACATATCGCTCAGGCTCATTACCCCATAAAAATACCCACTTGGAAATATCCGATAACTGAAAGGTTGCATAACCCTGATGTTTCTCCAAAAAGACTCGATAATCCTCCTCAGAAGTAATCCCCTGCTCTTTTAAAAAATATAATGTCTCTTCAAAAATTGCGTCTAAGGATAAACGACCTGTGTATAAATCCATCAACGAATCGCCCAATTTCGACAAATTCACCTCCGAATCTACGGTATGATTTGCAATAAAATCTATAATGCTGGGTAAATGGTGTTTGAGTGTGTTAAATAAAATCATAGTTTTTAAGGAAAGGGATACAATTCTTAAAACTGCCTAAGTGAGTGCCTAATATTAAAGATTTTCAGTATTTGCTGGTCTTTTCTTTCATTGTTGATAAAAAACAACAATGGCAAAACTATGAACTACTTACCCATTTTCTTCTATCTCAAAAAACAGATTTTTAGCCTCTACAAAATCATAACCAGTAATTTGCTTCTCTTTGATCATATCAACCAATTTTTCGGACATATATTTATAACCCACTTGAATATTATTGGCAAACAAATCATATTTAGGCATTTGACTCATGAAGTGGTATTCGATATTTATTCGAAAATCACCCCCATATTTTTTAAAAATCTGGTACATTTGACCTTCTGATTCAATCTTTCCATTTAGGGATACCTCCTTTTTACTCTGATCAATTAGTTCATAGAAACTCATCTCTCGGTCTATAAATTGATACAAATCAACAAAAAAATGAAGCCAGTAATATCCTGCTATTTGATCTCCCTTATGCATAACTTTAATTGGATGATATTTATGAGGGGGTAAATGAAAACCTTTTAATAGCTCCTTCGCTTTGTCATTTAAAAAAATCCCGAATCCTTGTGGACTTCCATCTATAAAATCTGTTAAAAAAGCTTTCTTGTGAAGGATTATTTCTACCTCTGGATTAAAATCAAGGAATTCTCCTTTTGTAAATCTACCACTATATGGGGGCTCATGTAGCTTGATAGGGAACACTACATCTTCAGTTTGGTGATAATGACCAACCTCTTTTTTATTCATTGATGGTGCAAAAATGTAATATTTCATAGCTTTGAATAATTATGCATTTATTAAGGGTTTACTACTTGTTTAAATTTAGCAAGTTGTGGCCTTTTGACAAAAAATGGCAAAAACTAAAGTAGATACCCTTCATAAGTAACTAATTCATTAACTTCTACAATTTCCATAGGAACTAATGGACTATGAACTTCGACTTTTATTCCGCGTAGCCATGCCAACTTGGCGAAGGTCGCTGTTTCAAATGAAAAATAGCTTTTTGCTATGCCAAATTCTCCTCTTCTCCCGTGGGTTTTTATTAGTTCTTTTAACCCTATTTCTACTTGTTCTTTGTTCACATCTCTTATTCCTTCAAAGACATTTATCATACCAGCAAATCCTTTTGATCCTTTTTTTGTAGTAGCTATTTTCAATTTATCTATCTGTGTAGTTAACTCTACTTCATCATTCATTATCACAGCCTTTATGATAGTATTGAAAATATACCCTATAAAATTTTTGATAACTACTTTATTTCTTAAAGTGCCATACCTTTTCATGATTTCTGTATTATCACTCAATACCGCACAGCATATTTTATATATAGAAGTATCCATCAATTCATCATAGTTCCTAACCATATATTCTCCACACAAAGCTGCTTTATAAAAATAATTTCTGGCAGCTAACAAATCTTTGGATACATACATAGCAAACAGGGCTAAATCTCTATTAGTTATTTGTAAAGCACATATCGTTTGTTGATGTTCCTCAGTATTTATTTTTTTTGATAAATTCTTTTCATCTTCAATATAATTTTCAAAAAGCTCTTCTAATGGACGATGGTTCATTTTAGAATGGATTTAATTTTAGTAAAATAATTTCTTTGGTACTTTTTTGATATTGTAAGTCGTCAAGCATGAAAATGAGATTTTTTATTATCGAATTTGAAACTTGCTTTCGCACGTGTTTTTGGTTGTTTGACTAACAATGGCAAATATGATTTTGTAATACTAATAAACACAAAAATTTCGTTGCTTTGTAAAAATTATATGCAACAACATGAACTCCATTCTTAGAACCGCAAGCTTTATTCTTTTATGTGCTTTTACATTTCAATGTACCTCTTTAAAAAAGAAAGATTTTGATACGCGTCAGGTCTATAAATCTGATAAACTAATCATTCTTCAACTGGCACCAAATTCATATCAGCATATCTCCTATCTCAAAACGAATGATTTTGGTAATGTGCCTTGTAATGGTCTTGTGGTAGTCGACGACAAAGAGGCAATCATTTTCGATACTCCAACTGATGATAAAGGTTCTGAAGAACTCATTCTATGGTTGACTGAAAACCAAAAATGTAAGATTAAAGCGATTATTCCTACACATTTTCATGATGATTGTTTGGGAGGTTTGGGAATATTTGAGAAATATCAAATACCGTCTTATGCCAATGAAAAAACCATTACACTGGCAAAGGAAAACGATTCAATTTTACCTCAAAATGGCTTCAAAGACTCTCTTTCATTGGCGTTAGGTGATGAAAAAGTTTCAGTAAAGTTTGTCGGAGAAGGACACACGGTTGATAATGTAGTCGGATATTTCCCAAAAGATGAGATTATGTTTGGCGGATGCTTAATCAAGGAATTGGGAGCCACAAGAGGATACCTCGGGGATGCAAATTTGAAGGCATGGTCTTCAACAGTTTTAGATGTAAAAGCACGTTATCCAAAAGTTAAAATTGTGGTGCCTGGGCATGGAGATGCAGGCGATCAAAAGTTGTTGGATTATACAGCAAGATTATTTAAGCCAAAAGAATAACTATTCCTCTTAGGATGCGACTTAAGTCGCACCCTAAGAGGAATAATTGTCTATTGCGCAAATGATGGCGACATCTCGATTTTTGGGATAAGTTTATCAAAAAAGCCTTCGCTAGTGCTGGATTCCTATCCAGCACTCACAAATTCTTAGGATTTTATCCTAATTTTTAGTGTCAAGCAATATTGGTTATCTCAAAACCCGCAGATTCTACCACTTCTTTGATTTTATCACTTGAAAGGTCTTCCCCTTCGACAGTCAATATTTTTTCAGGTATCGAGGTGTCAACCTTCCAGTTTTCGATTTCTTCCACCTGATTTAAAAATGGGCTTACTTTGCTTACACAGTTACCACAATTGATGTTCGTTTTAAATTGTAATTTTTCCATGATTGTTGTTTGTATTATTTAATCTTTCCGAGAATCATTCTCCTTATGTTACTTTTTCAATCTTAAAGAATTGGTAACTACTGATACAGAACTAAATGCCATGGCAGCACCTGCCAACATCGGGTTCATCAAGAAACCATTAATCGGAAACAACACGCCAGTAGCAATCGGAATTCCGATGATGTTATAAATAAAAGCCCAAAACAAATTTTGTTGAATAATGGACTGCGTTCTTTTGGATAAGTTTATTACTTCTGAAATTTTGGTTAATTGATCTGAAATCAAGGTAATTTTGGCTACGTCCATCGCTACATCCGAACCTTTACTCATTGCTATACTGACATCTGCCTGTGCCAAAGCTTCTGAGTCATTAATTCCATCACCCACCATTCCGACAACATTACCTTTTTGTTGAAACTCTCTGACAATCTTAGATTTATCACTCGGCAACACTTCTGCTTTAAATTGTGTTATTCCAAGTTCATGCGCCACCTTTTGAGCAGTTTTAAGATTATCTCCTGTTAGCATAACTATCTCTATTCCTGCCTCTTGGAGTGTCTCAATCGCTTTTTTAGCATCCGCTTTTATCGTATACTCTAAGGCAATTCCTGCTAAAATCTCCTTTTCATTCCCTAAAAATACAGTGGTATATCCCACATTTTGCCAATGATGATATAGTTGACTTTCTTGATAAATCCCTAATTCACGCATCCATTTTACACTTCCTAAAAGATAGGTTGTTTCTTCCAAAACAGCTTTTACTCCTTTCCCTACAACATTTTCAAAATGGGTCAAAGTTTGATTTTTGCCATTTTTTTCTTTCAAAAAAGGAATAATAGCATCTGCTAAAGGATGTGAGGAGGCTTGTTCTACACTCAAAAAAACATCCAGAATATAGCTATTCTCCAATCCAAAGCTATCTTTGATACTTGGTTTTCCTTCTGTTAAAGTACCTGTTTTATCTAAAACAATGGTATCCAAACGATGTGCTAATTCCAGACTTTCAGCATCTTTAATGAGCATTCCTTCTTCAGCTGCTTTGCCTATTCCGACCATAATTGCCGTAGGGGTTGCCAGTCCCAATGCGCATGGACAAGCAATTACCAATACTGAAACAGAGGTGATTAGTGCATAAGAAAAAGCATTCGTACCACCCAAAACTATCCATGAGAAGAATGTAACGACGGCAATTCCTAGTACGACAGGCACAAATACACTGGCAATTTTGTCAACCAGTTTTTGAATAGGCGCTTTACTGCCTTGCGCCTCCTGTACTCGCTTGATGATTTGGGATAATAAGGTTTCTGAGCCTACTTTTTCGGCTAAAAACTTCAACGTTCCTTGTTGATTGATGGTACCAGAAAAGACTTTTGAACCCTTGGCTTTTTCTACAGGAATAGGTTCGCCCGAAATCATACTTTCGTCAACAAAGCTATGTCCGAACAAAACTTTTCCATCCACCGCAATGCGTTCCCCAGGCTTAACCACAACTCTATCTCCCACACGAACTTCTTCAATAGGTACTTGTTGCTCCTCGCCATTTACTATGGTCCAAACAGTTTTTGGTTGAAAACCAATTAGCTTTTTGATGGCAGAAGAGGTATTGGATTTAGCATTTTCTTCTAATAGTTTTCCTATCAATACAAAAACAATCACGATGGCAGATGCCTCAAAATAGATATGAGCATGCAAGCCTCTATCGTGCCAAAACTCAGGAAAAAGTGTGGTAAAAACGCTAAAAAAGTAGGCGACACCTGTGCTGACGGCTACTAATGTATCCATATTTGCACTACCATGAAGAGCTTGCTTCCATGCGTTGAAAAAGAAGTTTTTCCCGAAATAAAAAACCACTGGTGTAGACAAAATCCAAGAAACCCAAGGCACCCACGGTTCGTTCATAAAAAACATACCTAATATAGAAACAGGTATGCCCAAAATTGCCGAACCAATAGCACTGCGTTTTAAAGAATCATGTTTTTGAGTTTTATATGCTTCAACTTGAGTTCGGGTATCATCTGAAGGCAAAATCAAATCATAGCCGACCGATTGAACTTTGGACTGTAGTTTTTCTACAGAAGTTTTATCGCTATCAATCGTCAATTGAACGGTTTCGTTCGCAAAATTGACAGCACAATTTTCAACACCCTCCTGCTTTTTTAAGACTTTCTCTACGCTCAAAGCGCAAGCTGCACAGGTCATGCCTGTCACAGGGACTTGAATATGAATTGTGGTATGTTCCTCTAAATTTTCCATGTCATGTAAATTTCTTTGACACAAAATTAGAAGATGTGGTGGGGAGAATTGTTACAGAATTTTCGAATAGATGTATATAATTTTCTTTAGATAGAATTCAAAGGAGCACCATTATTTTAATTAAAAGTTTGGACACTATTAAATAAAGTATAGGCTAGTATTCATAAGGCAGATGTTCGGGCCGTTTATGAGCTGTAACCTTAAATCCTGGAAAATTGATTAAATCCTTCACGAAAGCATCGTCAATACTTAGCGCAAATTTCCGATTTCAAAGTGGGAGCATCTATTCAAAAATATCAGAAATTAAAGGATTGTATATTTAAAACTTTACCGGTTATTAAAGTTAATTTGAAGATTGTTGTATAACCTTTGTTTTTTGCTTTAAAATAAATCGCCGACTACTAGATGACCTTACACCTTCAGTGACAATCTATCTACTAACATAGTATATTCCTTTCGTTTTGTTCAAAAGTAATAATAAATTGGTCTACAAAGTATATTCTTAGAATCATTTACTTTAATTCTATAAATTTAAGTTGGCAATAAAACCTTTTTAATCGATGAAAAAACTCCCTTTTATTATTTTGCTACTCTGCGCTGTTTTTTACCAAAATGTAGTTTGGGCGCAATCCTCCGAAATCAAACCTCGTATGCGTGTCATCGTTGACAACGACTTTAGTGGTGACCCCGATGGATTGTTTCAAATGGCGCACTTATTGTTATCGCCATCGGTTGATATTCGAGGCATCATTGGTTCGCATTTAAGTGTCAAAGATGGTTTTGATCCTTCTACCACACAAGCCGAAAATGCAGCTAAAAAAGCTAAAGAACTGCTACAAATCATGAATTTGGAAGGAAAAGTGGCTGTAGTGGCAGGCTCTAACACAGGCATGACTGACGAAAATACGCCTGTAAAAAGCGCTGGTGTGGATTTGATTATCAACGAAGCTTTGCGTACCGACACCAAACAACCTCTTTATGTACTTTGTGGTGCTGGGCTTACAGAAATAGCTTCGGCGCTTTTGACAAAGCCCGAAATTGCGGATAAAATCACCTTGATTTGGATTGGTGGCCCAGAATATACGGATATTGCTTTACCACCTCCAGGGTATTCAAAAGTAGAATATAATCTCAATATTGACCCAAAAGCTGCCATGGCTGTCTTTAACAAAACGGCCGTAAAACTGTGGCAAATTCCAAGAAATGTATATCGTCAGGCGCTCTTTCCTTATTCAAATTTAGTAACTAAGGTCAAACCTCAAGGTAAGTTAGGTGAATATTTATACAAGGAACTTCATACGCTCATGAGTCGTGTTGGGCGCATTGGCGAAACATATATTTTGGGCGATAGCCCATTAGTGCTTTTTACTGCGCTACAATCTTATTTTGAAGCTGACCCGTCATCAAGTTTTTATGTAGTAAAACAGGCTCCAAAAGTCAATTCGGACGGGCAGTATCAGTATAATTACGAGGGTCGAAATATTCGAGTTTATACCCAAATTGATAATTATTTGATGTTTAGCGACTTTCTAGCCAAATTAGAGATGAATAAATAATCAGCGAAAGGCTTTATGCCATAGGCAGTAGGCTAAAAGTTCATAGTCGCAGGGAATTAATGCAGTTCTATTTGGCAATAGGTCTTCAATCACCTAAAATCAACGATTTTTTACAATTTCTGGAAAAATCAAATGCTGAATTTTGTGCTATCAAACTTAAAACAAAACATTATGTTTACGGTAAAACAAATCAAAGAAGCACATGCAAAGGTAAAATCTGGTGCAGAATTTCCATCGTACATTCAAGAAATCAAGTCATTCGGTGTTGTAGGCTTTGAAACTTGGGTTTTTGATAGTCATACAAATTACTGGGGTAAAAACAACTTCGAAACCTCGTCTGAGCCTGTTTACGATACTCTACTAATTGAGGATGAATGTACTCCGAGTATTTTTGCAGATGACCTCAAAGCGCATCAGGCTGGCAAAACTGATTATTTCCAATTTTGTAAAGATTGTGCCAAATCTGGCATTGAAAAATGGATTGTCTCGCTTGAAGATATGACTTGCATTTATTACGACAAAAAAGGAAATCAGATTTTGGTAGAAACGATTCCTTGCTAATAGAAAAGCTCTATTTAAGTGATGAATTGTGAGTGATGAGTTTTGAATATCATTTTAAGATTACTACTATTTAACTCATTAAGACAAAACACTTTGCGTCTTCCCAGAGTCAGGAAAAGTATTATCAAACAAGCGTCTTCCTGAATTTTTATATTTGGGTAATTTCCGTACTGTTTATCAAAAAAGGCGTTCGAAATTGGTTTTTCGAACGCCTTTTTTGATAAACAATTTCAGCATGAAACCTCTCTCGACATAATGTTTAGTGCTTGTACACACGATCAAAATCCTTACTGAAAATATTCCATTCACTGATAACGAATAACACCCTCTATCTAAACAAATTAATTTTTAATCTCGATACTTCTCCCTCCTCTTCCATTCGGTGAAAATACCT
>NZ_JBMLSD010000040.1:0-34963 GCF_049240685.1 Flectobacillus sp. | reverse complement strand
AATTAATTTTTAATCTCGATACTTCTCCCTCCTCTTCCATTCGGTGAAAATACCTTTAATTTGATTGTTCCTTTCTCAGAGATTGGCTCAGTGTATAATTTGCTTTGAACAGTTGGCTCTGTACCATCTACGGTATAACGAATTTCAAAAGAAGGCATCTGTGTATTGGCGTATACTTTACCATTTTCCACTTTTGCACCAGCCGTAGGGATTCTAAACTGATATCCTCCAGCTAAGTACTCTAGTTTTGGGAGTTCTCTTTGCGAAATCGTATTGACAAATACATTCCAAGCTTCTTGATATTGCTTTTTGGACAACTGAGTATCGGCAGTTTGCGCCCATTGGGGGTCAGGAGCCCAAGCTCTTTCTACCAATCCTAGCATTTTTGGTAGCAACATATACTCTAATCGTTCAGGAGATTTTACATTTTCACTCCAAAGCAAACCTTGTATTCCTACTATATTGCTTTTTCCAAAATCTGTTAGTCTGTCTTTACCAATAAAATAGCTTTGCTCAACAGGATTACCTCTTCTATCTTCTGTTGAGTTTTTGTAATAATCAAACGGAATAAAATAAAAGGGTTTGTCAACATCCACAAAACCGCCCCAATAATAGCCGGGCTCTTCGTAAGTTTTTTGGTATGACAAATCAAAATACATATTGCTGACGCAAGATAAAACCACTTTATAGCCTGCATTGGCTAGTCGATAAGGTAAATCTTCATTGCCCCAGCCAATCATATTATTCCAAACATTTACCTGAAAACCTTCATTGGCCAAGCGAGGATTAGGAATCATCGTTTTTTGCCCAAGCAATTGTGTTTTGCGCATGGCGATTTCTTCCCATCCTGACAAAAACAATCCTTTCTTTTTCAAAAAAGTATTGATTTTTCCAAAATAATAATACCATAAGTCATCAATATTGTCAACCGTTGGGTCAACTTTCACTAATGCCTCGCAAAGTGGAGATTGCTCCCAAACTCCCGCTGGGACTTCGTCTCCACCAAAGTGAATAGTCGTCAAAGGCGCACCAGCATCTTTATACATAGCAATAATTTCATCTGTTACTTTTTCGAGAAAAGTGTACACTGACGGACGAGCTACACAAATCACATTATCTGTCCAAAGTTGAGCTGTGCGATATTGAGATTTGTCGTCTGGGTCACGGAGCCAATATTTCTCCGCCTCTTGCATATTTCCTTGGGCTTTATATTTCTCATAACGAGCATCCATGGCTTTGATAGAAGCACGAGCGTGGCCAGGAGATTCAACCTCTGGAATGATTTGAATATGGCGCTCAGTAGCATATTTCAAAATATCAATAAACTCTGCTCTGCTGTAAAAACCACTACCTGAATTTTGCCCAGCGTTAGGTCCTGCTCCAAAAGAGGCAGGTAGAAAGTTTTTGCTATCTAATGTGTGGCCACGGTTGGCTCCAACGTTTGTCAACTCTGGTAAATCCTTGATTTCTAATCGCCAACCTTCATCATCGATAAAGTGTAAATGCAGTACATTCAGTTTGTAGGTTGACATTAAATCCAAAACCTTTTTCAGCTCGGCAGGTGGCTGGAAATTGCGAGCTACATCCAACATAATACTTCTAAATCCAAATCTTGGCTCATCATCAACCCATAAACATGGAATTTGAATTTTTTCAGAAGGGTTTTTCCAAGCTGACACAGGCAGCAAGTTTAAAAAAGATTGTATCGCATAAAAAGCTCCGACATCGGTAGAGGCAAAAACCTGGACCTTATCGGATGAAATCATGAGTTGATAGGCTTCGCTTGGTAAATCTGGCTTTTGAGTAAAAATGATTTTACTTGTCGCTGAATTAGTTTGAGTAAGTTTTTGCCCTAGCACTTTTCCCAAACTGTTTTGAAAGTAAGTAAGCTCCTTATTCCAGTTCGGAGGAGCCTCCAAACTTGTATTTGGGCTTAACTCAAAGGAGCCAGCTTTTTTTTGAAAAATTTTTGGGGTTGGAAAAATCGGTGGCAACTCACTTCCTTCCACTTTATGAATCAAGGTATTTTTTTCATAAAGTTGAGATGGAGTAAGATAACCTACTTTGTCTTCGTTTGGGGGCTCTACCTTATAGTTTTCAATGGTAATTCCCTTATCGAGCTGGCTGTCGTTGACCCAATACAGACCAAAAGGCGCATCAGCAATGTTTACAAAAATCTCAGAAGATAAAAAACTTACTTCCAAAGATTTTCCTGCTTCAAGACCAGCAAATTTTGCTTTGGGAGATAATCTGAAAATATCTCCATTGAGATGTTCTATGTTGATATCCGAAGAAATTGTATTTGGATCAATATCTCGTATATAATTAAAATAAAGACTCCAGCCAGATTTGGGAAGCGCTTGCTTACTCAAGTTTTTAATGGTAAAAACCGACCAATATTGTCGTTTGCCCTCGAAGGCATTTTGGGTAACTTTCCATGAAATCTGTAGTGAATTTGGGTTAAAACTTCCTGACTTTTTTTGACCAAACCCTTGATAAATCATCAAAAGTAACAGGCTCAGAACAGCCATGATATTTCGATTGTATTTCATAAATAATGATAGATAAATTGGGTGATATGTGAATTTTTCAAAAACCAACTAGGTATTTCTAGGCACGGTGGTAATCAGGCCTCCATGATAGGATAGCTGCCTTAATCTCCTTTGAAGGTAATTTTTCGGCAACAGCTCTATCTACTAAGACAAGGTATTCTTCATTTGAGGCAAATCTTAAGGCAATAATTTGGCTCATTCTCAAACTACTCGGCAAAGGTTTGCCTGTCAAAACAAAGTAACGAAAATTTTCTTCGGCTCTGATGGCTCTATCTTGCGCTTTGAGCGCAAATACTCGTGCATACCAGAATATTCCTAAAAGCGAAGCCGAAACAAATAGTAAAATCACACCTAAAAGGAGTTGTTCAGAGCCCTGTTTTACAACAAATAGTATACTTAAAATCAATACAGCCAATACAAAAAAGGAGGTAATGTAGTGGTAACCTGGAACATATTGAGCATGACTTTTAAGGCTTTGTTCTTTCATGATAGTAATAGTTAAAAATGATTGTTTTTCCCAAACTTAAGTACTTTCATTTTCAATTCAAATTTTCCTTGAATCGATGAGTCGAAATCAATCAAAAGTAACGGTACTATTTAGTGTTCATCTGGAGTGAAGAGGCTTTTTTGCATTTAAAACCTTAAGTTAAAAGTTACTAAGTAGTCGTGCAGAATAAGATTTAAGATACGTGCTTAGGCAATAGGCAACAGGCACAAGGCCAAGAGTGTTAAAATGTTTTTTATTAACCACAGCCATGCTTTTTCCAAAGCCCACCTCTGAAAGCCGAAAGCTCAAAAATTAAATTCTATTTTGCACTATTACTTAAGTTGGAGCTCAAAATTAGATTTAAGTTTTATATTTTAGGCGCAAAACATCGGGCACAGAGTTTTAACATCTTTTATAATTAGATAAGTTTTTACCTAAAAACCTAGAGCCGAATACTCGATAGTTTGATTTTATTTTGACGATTACTTACAAGTTCAAGACTTAGTTTTGGACTCGTTTTTTTAAGAGTTTTTACAAAATAATTCGAAAAACGTTATTTATCAATAGCATATTGACTATTATAAAGCATTCATAATCAAAATATTACAATCAAATTTCTCTTTACAAATACTAACAATTTAATCATTCCTACTACTTTTTGTAAAAAATTAAAAATACCTGAATGACACTTTCTCTTGTTGTAACTTAAACAGTCCACAGCTAAACCGTTTAATGGATATTTACTTTTGCAAATTCAGACAATTCAGAGGCAATATAGGTATCTCAAGCCACATAGAATTTTTCAAGTTGGAATGAAAAAAGCGGTCGAAAAACAAATTTCGACCGCTCTTATTGAAACTCATATCTAGAATTTAACTTAGATTTAATCGTCAAGTAATACGTGCTACAAGTAATCACTCAAGTGCACATTCTTTAATACCGAATAGCGGTTAACTCAAAACAGAATTGCAATTGGTTAACTAATTTAGTATTAAACTATAGCGACAATTCCTTAGTTTTCAAGAATCTTAAAAATAAGAGGTTTTATTACCTCAATTTCTGCTTCAAATTCTCTTAATAATTTATTGAAAGTAGCTGACTCAAAAACCTTCAATTTTTCGAGTTTTTCAGCTCTGTTCCCTAACTCTTGCATACCAGCTGAAAGCGCAGTTCCTTTTATTTTATGTCCTAATTTGTTGATTGCAATCAGGTTTTCTTCATTGATTAAAGTTTGAAACTGAGCAACAATTGGTTCCAATTGCAAAAGCACCATTTCTAGAACTTCTTTGGCCAGTTCGGGGTCATCTCCCATTCTTTTGGATAAATCGGCAAAATCGAGATGATTTTTGTCGATTGAACTAAGTAAGGCTGATTCAACAGGATTATTCATCTTATCTTCAAAATTTAGCCATTTATTCAGCGCTCGTTCGAGGGTTTCTCTTACAAATGGCTTCATGATGTAATCGTCCATTCCGGCTTCAAGGCAGCGGGTTTGTTCTCCCGTTACAGTTCCGGCTGTGAGCGCAACGATTGGTGTGTGTTTAATAATTTCTTTCTGTCGGATAATTTGAGTAGCCTCATAGCCATTCAGCTCGGGCATTTGAATATCCATAAGTATCAAATCAGGTGTATATTTTTCATGCATTTCGACGGCTTCTCTTCCATTTTCAGCGGTAATGATATTCGCTTGTGGCAACACGGCTTTTAGTACAGACAAGGCCAGAAACATATTAACATTATTGTCTTCTGCAATAAGAATAGTGTATTCACCCGATTTGTAATGACTCTCTTCTAAATTGTTTGGTAAGAGATTATCACTTACTTCTTTAGAACGCCCACTTATCTGTAGTATTGCATCATAAAGTTTATGAATCGTTATAGGTTTAACCATTCTTTTTGCAACAGACAATATTTCACAAGCTTTGATGACTTTTTCGTCATCAGAAGAACTATGTAAAAGTATGATTGGTATTTTCAAATCCAATTCTTCTCGGATAAGTCTTATGGTTTCGAGCCCGTCCAAATCGGGCATGTGATAGTCCATAATAATCAATTCAACATCTTCAGGCCTTTCCTGCAAGGTCTGAATAGCCTTGAACCCAGAGTCTACCGATTTGGAAAAGATACCCGAAATACCGAGCATTTCCTCAAGAATTGCACAATTGTTTCTATTGTCGTCAACAATCAAAACATGAGAGAAGGTTCCCTGCAAATTAAAAGCAATTTCTTCATCTTCATAGCTTTCAAATTCTACATCAAAAAAGAAAGTACTACCCGTATTGACCTCGCTTTGCACTTGCAACTGGCTACTCATAAGCGACAACAACTTATTTGAGATAGTTAGCCCCAAACCTGTTCCCCCAAATCGTCGAGTTACGGAGGCATCCTCTTGAGAAAAAGCTTCAAATATTCTCAGCAAATTTTTGGGAGCAATACCGATTCCCGTGTCTCTTACCGAAAACCTTATCATGTTTCGATGAAGGTCTACAGCTTCAATTAATTCTAATTTTAATTCGATTTCGCCATCATTAGTAAACTTAACTGCATTGCCAAGGAGATTTACCAAAATCTGTCGCAAACGCACAGCATCCGCTTTCAGAAAGCGAGGCACTGCTGGAGAAATGTGCAATAATACCTCCAAATTTTTCTTATGTGCCTGATAGCTAACCAAGTCTACCACTTGACTACCTAGTTCATAAACATCTATTTGTTCAATTGATAGTTCAAGCTTACCTGCTTCAATTTTTGAGAAATCGAGAATATCGTTGATAACATCTAACAAGGACTGCGCCGAATGGTGTATCGTTGAGACATACTGTTTTTGCATATCGCTCATTTCGGTACGCATAAGCAAATCTGTAAATCCAATAACCCCATTGAGAGGCGTACGGATTTCGTGACTCATATTAGCCAAAAACTCAGATTTTGCTCTATTGGCCGCCTCGGCTTGTTCACGAGCCGTAAGCAGTTGTTGCTCAATTTGTTTTCTGGAAGTAATATCTCTTACCACGGCCTGAATAAGTTCCTCTCCTTCAATGTTTAATCTTGAGAGATACACCTCAGCCAAGAAAGTTTCTCGAGAATTTACTTTTTGACAAACCCACTCAAACTGATGATTTTGTTTTTGTTGACAGATTTTTACATGCTCAAACAACCTTGTAGCTTTTTCTTCAAGGTCTCCTTCATTTACAGCAGTCAAATCCATTGGCGATTGTGAGCACAATTCTTCTTTGGAATAAGCGCCAAAAAGTTTGATAGCTGCCGGATTACAATCTAGGCAAAGATTTTGTGACAAAACCAATACGGCATCGCTCGTAGAATCGTAGAGGGCACGAAACTTTGCCTCTGAACGAACTATTTCCAGCTCAGCTTCTTTTTGTTTGGTGATATCATGCAGATAACCATGCCAAATCACGCCATCTTCCACTTTTTCGGGCATTGATTCGCTTCTTACCCAAATTTTACCTTTCTGGGGTAATACCAATCTAAAATCAATTGATTTGACATTTAGGTTTTTGTAGGAATCTTCAATGGTGGCAATTAAACCACTTATATCTTTGTTATGTATTCTCGAAAAAGCTTCAACATAGCTAGTTTCTTCGTATTTGACAGAGGTTTCAAAAAGTTCAAAAAGAGATTCGGAACAGTAGACAATGGTCAGCCTGCCGTCATGGTATCTTTTTAATTGATATAATCCTCCAGGAACCTGATTGGATAACTTCTTAAAAAGCTTATTCGTATTTCTAATTTCGGCCTCACTTTCTTTTTCACGAGTGATATCTTTAAAAGTGCCAAAAAGTCTTTTACATTTTTTTCCCTCAAATTCACCCTCGCCGATAATACGAATCCACTTCGTTGTTTTAGTATAAGTTTCTATATTAAGTTCTATGTCAAAAGGAATCCCCGTTTCTACGGTGGTTCTGAATGCTTCAAAAATAATAGATTTACTCTTTGGGTCTTTATAAAAACTTAGACTACCTTCAATATCCAAATTAAAATCATTGGGGACTTCCAAAATTTCTCTAGCTTCCTTAGTCCATCTCATTCGATAACTCGGCAAATCCATCTGCCAAGCGCCAATTCTTGCCATTTGGCTACTTTTTGCTACAATCTCTTTGGATAATCTAAGTTGGCCTTCATTGTTCCCCCATTGACTATCTATCACTAAATTATTTTGTATTTTTTGCTGAATTCTTTGAGAGGTAATGTTTTCAAAAAATACAACAATTTCGCCTGAGTCTAATTTGTCGGCCCAACCACATTTTGCTCTAATCCACATCAAATCGCCGATAAAATGCTTGGCCCTAAACTCCAAAACTAAGGTGGATTGTTCGGTTTGTACAAAATTTAATAAAGAATCTTTACACTCCAACTTATCATCGGGATGGTATGCCTCTGGATGTTGCGATAAGTTTTGCTCACTTTCGTAACCCAACAATTTTACCAACTGAGGAGCAAGCCAAAAGCGCTCTAGCTTATTGACTGAGAAAGTCCATAAATTTTTAAGAAAAAACTCATATACAAAATCTGAAAAACCAGAAGAAGCACTAAAATGATGGTCAGTATGTTGATTAAAATGATTCATATACTTGTATGTGCGAAGTAATTAGGCTATCGATTGCAAGAATTGAAAGTAAAAAAACAGTTGGTAAACAATTGATTAGTGGCTGTGGATTAGGATCAGTAATTGGTTTTTCTGTCTTTACATTCAAAAAGTTGGAAGTACAAACGATTAGACTTAACTAACGAAAAAACTACTCTTTTGGATTTGTTGGGTTATTTTCAAGTAAATTTCTTTAGAATTAACTAGGTTTGGTCTAAATAAAATACCCTTATAGAGGGTTTTGCAAGAAGAGTACCAAATCTCTAAGTACTAGACAAATGGATAAAGTATTACTCAGTGGCTTGGGCTTGTTTCTGAATTCTGTAAAAACAGATTTAATCTATTCAAATAATGAGTCCAAGACTACATCTTAAACTATTTTGTCCAGTAGTAAGAACAACATTTCTGCATCGTCAAAATTCTAAAATTCAACACTATGCAACAAAAATATTTTTTTAAATTGAGAAACATCAAGCCTCTTACAACATCCACTAGGATGCAATCCAATAGAGTTATTCTCCAAAAGTTTTTTCCCAACTACAAAAGAGCACCAAAGTTCAACAATAATCATCTTTTCACCGCTAACCAATCAGCTATAAGCTACACAGAAAAGTTAAATTTTAGTCAAATACTTCAACAGTTTTCCAGAAGGTGAGTTGGGATTTTTTTGAAAAATATTGGCATTTCCAATAACAATAAAACTACACTTAGCTCTCGAAACAGCCACATTTAACATATTAGGACGGTTGTTTCTATCGAAAAAGAACACCTCGGCGTCGTTGCTGGCATACACAGGAGAAAAAACAATAATTTCTCTCTCTGCTCCTTGTAGAGCATGAACCGTGCCTATTTTCATGAGGTGCGTATCAATCCCTATTTTTTTTAGTTTTTTGTATAAAATTTTTCTTTGACCTCTAAAAGGAGTTATGATTCCGACCAACTCTTCTATCCTTTTATATTGTTTGGCTTTTTCGGTAAAATGCCTCTCTATGGCACTTTTGTTAGCCACAATCCACCTACAAATTTCATCGGCCTCCTCCTCATTAAATCTTTCTTTGTTTTTTACGGTAGAACTACTCGGTTGGTCAAGCAAAACCATAGGTGGAAACAATTGTTGAGAAGAATCATAAAGCTTCATCGGTTTTAGTAATCCTTTGTAAGCCAAATCATTGCAATAGCTAATAATGGCAGGATGACAGCGTCGGTGCTCCAGGAGCATTATCCCTCTTTGCTCGTATTTAGCTTCAAACACGTCCGTTGCCTCCAATGCCATTCTCATGATAGAGCCACTAGATGTCAAAAAACCTTTTTGCTGTAAAAGGCCCAATTGCGCATCCTTTTCATCTTGAATAAGCTCAGTTTTTAATAAATTACCTAAGTCTACTTTAAAGATGGTATTCCAAACTGGTTCAATCTGCTGGATATCGCCCACGACTACGGCTTGTTTGGCAAGTGCAAAACTGGCTAATCCAACCTCTGGGCTTACTTGCCCGGCCTCATCAACGATGAGAAAATCCACAAACTCCAACATCGGAGGAGTTTCCCACTTTTTGCTCCCATCCTCATTTTCGCCAGCGTATTTCAAGTACGAAAAAAAGCGTGGCGCCATAAAAAACGTGCTCACAAAACAAGGTGTCAACATAGCACGGGTTTTCCACAACAACTTACGACCCGCCAAACCCTTGTTGGGAGCCTCGTTTTTTTGTTGATCGGTGATGGCCTCAATCCAACGGCCCTCCCAATAGTGGACTGCCAACAAAAACGCCTTGTGACTTATTTTTGTATCAACCTCATCAAAAAAATACTGATTTCGGGCGTTAAACTGCCGAAGTTTCAAAAAATCTTTTTCCCAAACCTTCTCTTCATCCATGCAAGGATTAGATACAATACCATACTGCCTTTTCCATTTTTCCCATAAAACCCAAGCATCCAAAACCTCTTGAATCAATTTTAATTTTGCTTCAAAAAAACTTTTCAATCTTGCTCGCGAGGTATCTTTTAGTGGCTCTAAATTCAGCAAAGTTTGTCTTATCATGGGTCTAGCAGTAGTCTGAATATGAATCAGTTGTTCTTCTATTCCACTGGCTATTGCCAACCAAAAATCCTCATTTTCTTCTAATTCGCTCCAATATTTTTGGTCAATTGACCGATGTGTAAAGTCGGCCATTCGCTCACAAACTTTTTTCCAAAGCACTCTTCCTTGCTCCAATGATTTTGAAAGATTTTTGATTTCTGACTGAATCCAGAAATATGCCTCCGAGATATCCTCTGTGCGTTTTTGGGTATATCTATGAACCATATTGAGATAATACCTTTCGGCTTTCTCGAGATAAGCCTCGTCTTCTAACCGAGCAAACAAGCCAGAATCGTCGAGCTTTTGGTAATTGATTTGAGCAAGTTCCTTTTCTGATTTATTACGGGCTGGAAGATAGGTGGCATAGCCCGAAAAATCGGGTAGCCAACGCTCCTGCAAATCGGCAAAGCGAGTAGTCTTGGAAGGTTTGAAGCTCTCGATGATATTGAGCACAGCCTGATTATTGGCCGAGCAGGCCAATAATAGAGTTGGCTCTTGACCAATCAAGGCAGATTGCACCACCTGATTTGCCACAATACTTTGAATCAAAGTAGTTTTTCCTGTACCGGGCGGGCCATTTACGGCAAACACCTTCGATTTTCTCTCTTGATTGAGCGTATGTATAGCGTTTCGCTGAGAAATACTTAAGGGAAACTCCCCACCCATTTGTCCAAGGTGCGTTAAATGGGTATCGAGCCATCGAGAAACATCCACAGGTTTAGTCAATGATTTTACTTCTTTAATACGCAACATATCCTTCAACAAATCAGGCAATTGTTTAGCATTTTCAAGGTGTTCGTATAGCGTAAGTATAGCCGCAGCAGCTTGCATGTCTTTCTCGGGCACAACAATTGTTGTTTCAAAAACTACCCTATAGTCGTCTTCCGAAAATTCTTGTAAACTTTGGGTTCTCAATGCTTCGAAGCAATCATCGATATAGTCGACATAATTTTCCCATCGGACGAAAGTGCTCCTCTCTTCGGCATACAACTCTTCAAAGGAATCTAATTGACAAAAAACAAAATCAGTATCTTCATTTCCGACAGGGCTCATCCATTCTCTCGGTACAATCGGATAGTAGTCGTCAACTACACTTAGGTGGCCTCCACGATGCAAAACGGCAGGAAACCAAAAAGGATAAATAGATTTTGGTGTAAAAAATAAATTTTCTTCTCTAATCGGATCAAGAAAGCAAGGAGAAATCAGAACATTGATTACTTCGGGGCGTTCCCATTTAGGGTCTTTATCAGAACGAATACCCTTTTCCAGATTCCGTTTTTTTTCTTGACTCTTAAAAAAAGCTTCACATACATTCTCCTCAATCGCACCTAATCGCCAAGTATCGGCAGGGAAGCGCATTGGCTCGCTAAGCTCCACATCAATATTTGCTTTCATGGCTTGAGCCAAACAAGTCTTCCAGTACGCTAATAACTTTTTTTCAATCATGTTAGTTGTAGTCCTTTGGTCAGAAATAGCAACAAAGGTAAAGGCTTAAATTTAAAGTGAAAAGTATTATGATAGAATGCGGAAAGCTCCTACAGAGTGATAAAATAAAGAGCAAAGCTCGTCCAAAGCCATAAAGGCTATTATTCAAGCTTTTTGTGGAGAAACGAATCATTGTAGATTGTTCAAAATATTTTCTTCAAAAAGTAGTTATATTAAATGTAGGCTTGTAATTTTGTTAGAGCTCCATTATGAGGCACTTAAAACTGATTGAATATGTCATTACTCAGAAACATCATGGCTTTCTTATTTGGTTCAGCAGAATCAGATTATCCTGTATTGGGCAAGAACTCAAAAATGATTTTGTCTGATGCCAATATGGCACAACAATTATTATCGGCGATTGACCGCGAGAGACACAACGATGATATTATCACCATTTCAGGGACAAAGGGCTCTTTTCGTGTTGAGCGAGTATCTGAAATCTAGAACGGCTTTTTTACAGATTTCCCTGTAATCCTCTACCCCATTTATGTCAGGAATTACCTACGGCGTTGCGCTGATTATTTTATTTTTTATACTTCCAGGAGGCCTTTTCCGAAAAGCTTACTCTCCAATACATCTTTCTAACTATCATTTACGAGCCAGCAATTTTGCTGAAATTGCCACCACATTAGGGATGGGGATGGTTATACAATGTTTAGGAATACTCATCATCAATAAATTTCACCCAAGCTTATTTATTGATTTTAGAATAATGCCCAAGCTTTTGACTAGTCCAGACGAAATGGTGCTTTCGAAGGTACAAAGGCATCTTGTTGCCATTTTTAGCTATAATGCTGTTTTATTGTTGTCAAGTTATGTTCTTGGAAGTTTTTTACAGAGATTAGTCTTGTATTTTAGACTTGACGAACGTTTTTTAGTCTTAAAGTTTGATAATGCCTTCCATTACGTATTTTCGGGAAAAATGTTTCTGAAAAAAGATACGGAAGAAATTCTTACCTATATGAATGTATGCGTAAAAATTGACAATGATTTCTTTGTATATTCAGGATTTCTCCTTGATTATCAACTCAATAAAGACGGACATTGCGAATTGATTGAGCTTGGAAAAGTAAAAAGGAAGGTTATAGATAAGCATAATACAGAATTCAGTCATATCCTTAAAAAAAACCAGCACCACGAATACAATCTTTTTTGTGACAAGCTATTTATACCCTACAATCAAATTCTCAATTTTGGTATCACTTATTTTCGGGTACAAAGAGTTGGGGAGGTTTAGCAGGTATTTTGTCAGTCTGTTGAGGATTCGCTATTTTTGCCGCTTCATTTTAACTTTAAGACAATGTTGTGGACTGATTTATTGGTAGAAACTTTGGGTTGGATAGGCTCTGTACTGATTGTTGGCGCTTATGCGCTTAATATTCAAGGTAAACTTCGTGCCGACCAGCCTGCTTATATTTGGAGCAATATGATCGGCGGTGTTTTTTTTGTGGTAAACACTATTGCTCATAAGGCATATCCTTCTGCCTTAGTCAATGTAATCTGGGTAGCAATTGCGGTTTATTCTATTGTAAAGACTAAACGAGCGAGCTAATTGACAATAAGAATTGAGTGAGTTGCGAGTGAGTGAATGAATGAAAGTATTTTTATTTTAAGCTACCTTTCACTCGTAGAAAAGCAATTCTTTTCGGGTAAAGAGGTGTCATGTTGAGATAGTTTATCAAAAAAGGCGTTCGGAAAATTCATTCCGAATGCCTTTTTTGATAAACTATCTCGGCTAGAGACACAAAGCATTGCGTCTCTACAACTAGAATACAAATTTTAGAATAATCACTCAACCTCACATCACTAAATGAGCAAGGTTTATCACTCCATTGGCCCAAGGAAGGAAGTTTTTACCTCATCTATTATCACTCCATTGCTGATTACCTCAATCTTGAGTTTTATAGAAGGTGCTTCTAAGTCTTTTTTGGGGATACTAATAAAGAAAGAACCGCGTGTTAGTTCACTCTTATTCAACTGTAATGGTTTTCCGATCAATTTTATTTTAGCTGATGGATAATCCTTTACATGAATGGTGACAGGCATGGCATTGATGGTTTTATTTAAAATCTCAATATTATATAAATTAGAAATATTACCGTTCTTTTCTTCCTGATAGGTTAGTCCTGGAGTTCTGAGTAGGGTAGTTTCTACATCGCTACGAGTAATCAGCATAAAGGCCAAAATACCCAATAATGCTGTTAAAACGGCCGTATAAGCACCTATTCGAAGGTTAAAACTCAATTTGTTCCCTTTTTCTATGCCGTCTAAGGAGGCATAACGAATCAAACCTGTAGGTTGATTGGTTTTTACCATTACCTCGTCGCAGGCATCTATACAAGCCGTACAGCCAATACATTCGAGCTGAGTACCATTACGAATATCGATACCCGTTGGGCAAACTTGCACGCAGATACCGCAATCTACACAATGGCCTTTGTTTGGATTTGTCAAAGCTTTTAATTCATCCAAGGGATTGGGTTGTTCTTCTACTTTTTTCTTTTTACCACGAGGTTCACCTCTAAGAAAATCATAGGCTACAATAATTGATTTTTTGTCAAGTAAAACACCTTGCAAACGACCATAAGGGCACACTACGATACATACTAATTCGCGGAATTTGGCAAACACAAAATAGAAAACAAAGGTAAAAATCGTAATAGCTACTAAACCCGAAATATGATTTAGCGGGTTATCAAGGATAATTGTAAATAACTCTTTTTTACCAATAATATAGGCCAAAAATGTATTGGCAATCAGGAAGGAAATAATGAAGAAAATAAGATGTTTGGCGCTTTTCTTCACTATTTTTTCAGTATTCCATGGTTGAGCATCAAGTCGCTGTTGAGCACGGTAATCTCCCTCTATCCAATTTTCAATTTTACGGAATAACATTTCCATAAAAATGGTTTGAGGACATGCCCATCCACACCAAACACGACCAAAAATAACCGTAAATAAGATGATAAAAACTATAAAAGTTAAAAGTCCAAAAGCAACCAAATGGAAATCTTGAGGAAAAAAAGTAACGCCAAAGAAGATAAACTTCCGTTCGAGCACATTAAACATAAACAGTGGCCCACCATCTATTTCGACAAAGGGTATGCCAAACAGTAGACCCAACAAAAGCCACGAAAAATAGGTTCGTAGTTTGTATAATTGTCCTGCAACAATACGAGGATATATCCAGATGCGTTTCCCAGAGTCGGTGACGTTCGAAAGATGATCACGGAACTCGGTGGTATCTATTTTGGGAGGTTTCATAATTTTAAATTAATTTATCAGCACATAAGCGAATTAGAAATAGTACATACCGATGCTGAATTGTGAGCTGGAAAATTTTAATATAATTTTCTAATAATCAGAATTTTACATTTCTATTTAATCAGAAAAATGTTATTCAAAAATTTTAAAACAATAAACCAAAAGCCTAAAAAGTTTCTCGTTGAAAAAGGATAACATCTATTCCTTTTGCCAATGGACTACAGATACATTTTAAAAAAAACAATTCGAACGCTCTGAGGCTTATGCACTACCCATAAGTCTCGAACGTCCGAATGTCAATAGTTTTTTACTTAAGTATTTAGGTAAAATTTAATCAATTCTACCCGCAAGAAGCCACAAGCAAGAAGTACAAAAGCGTTTTTTCGAAATCAAAATATACCTTTTACAAAATGCCCATTGCTCAAAGCTATCTACTTCATACTAACCGCAGCATCTACTTTGTCTCCTTGAGGAGCTTTAGCATTAGCAGGTTTTGTGCCTTGTATTGACACAATGTAACTCAATACCTGCTGCACTTGGATAGGATTCAATGTTTTTTTCCAAGAAATCATACCCTTTTCAGGAACACCCTCATTGATGGTATGAAAGATAGCTTTTGGTGAACCACCATGCAACCAGAACTCATCGGTTAGGTTGGGGCCTACCACGCCCTCTCCGTTTGCTCCATGGCACGCCACGCAGTTCTGAGTATAGATTTTCTTGCCATCTTCTACCCCTTTGGCATCTGTCAACACTTTCACGTTGTCTTCGTTTACCGAGTTAGCAAACTTTTTCATATACTCCTCTCGTGCTTTTTCGGCGATAGTTACCTCTTCGGTATATTCATTGTTCATGATTTTACCATTTCCAACTACATGGTAGCCAATAAGGTAAAAAATCCCAAAAACAATTGTGATATAAAACAAATACATAAACCAAGGCGGAGTAGGATTGTCGAGCTCGGCAATGCCGTCATACTGGTGCTCCATCATTTGGTCTTTCTCAAACTGCATTGGCTTCAAGCTCCAGAATTTTTGCCAGAAAGTACGATTTTGCATCGCCTGTTCAAACTCTGAGCTTTCAGTCTTTGGTTTAAAAATATTTCGGATTTGAGAGTTAAGATTGAGCGTAACCACAATAATCACCGCACAAATCAATGTCATCAAGCCAAGTAAAGTAATAATAAATAGCTCCTGACCTGTTTTAAGTCCTGGAAGAAAAGTATTTTTTGCTTCTTCGGCCGCAAACATCGAGAATGAGACCAGACTTAATATAGCTAAAATAGATAATCGCTTCATCGGATTGGTTATCAATTAGAAAGTTGTCAAATAGAAATCACATCTTGAAGCTCATGGGTACTGGTGTCTTCAAGGGGTAAGTTTTGCATTTTGTTCAAGTAGCCTTTATCCATGATGAATAGATAGATGCTTACGAGAATAAAGAAGGCCATAAATATGAGAAACGAAGTAATCATATAAAGATCTGCGCCATCTACTTTGTCGATAAATTGCTTAAACATGGCTTTGAATTTTTAAGGCAACAAGAAAAGTTGTGAGTGTTGAGTTATAAATTGTGAGTGGCGAATTAAAAAATATAAATTATTGATAAATAACACTTTACATTTAACACTCATCACTCACAACTCAAAACTCATCATTACTATTGGTTTGCTGCGGTTTCTGTTTTCTTTATATCAGTACCTATTCTTTGTAGGTAAGCAATCATTGCAATAATTTCTTTATCTGAAGAAACTTTTACACCTTCTTTAGCAAGATTTGCTGCAATACCCTCTGCTTGGGTTTTTAGGTCTTCCTGAGCTTTTTGGATTTGATAAGCATCATACGGAACGCCCAATTTTTGCATTGCTTTCATTTTTGACTCAATGTCAGAAGTATTCAATTTTTGTTCTAACAACCAAGGATAAGGAGGCATAATAGAACCCGGGGACATTGAAACTGGCTCACGCATGTGGTGATAGTGCCAAGAATCTGGATATTTGCCACCTTCACGGTGCAAATCTGGACCAGTACGTTTTGAACCCCACAAAAATGGGTGATCATACACAAATTCTCCTGCTTTTGAATATTGACCGTAACGTTCTGTTTCACTTCTAAACGGACGAACCATTTGACTATGACAGCTCACACAACCTTCGCGGATATACAAATCACGACCTTCCAATTCGAGTGCAGTGTAAGGCTGAACAGCGCTAATCGTCTCTACGTTAGATTTTACCATGAAAGTTGGGATTAGCTCAATCGCAGTACCTACCAAAATCATGACTAATGAACCTACCAATAATGGAATTGGTTTGCGTTCGAACCAACGGTGCCAATAAGTATCGCTTCCTGTTGGAGTGTAGGCTACTTCCAAAGCAGGAGCCTCTGCTGGTTCGTTTGCTTCTAATGAACCTTGCGCCATTGTTTTGAACAAGTTATAAGCCATCAGGATAGCACCTGTCAAGTAAATCAAGCCACCTACCGCACGCATCGCATGCATTGGTAAAATTTGTAAGGTAGTTTCAAGGAAGTTACCGTATTTCAAAGTACCCTCTGGCGTAAAATCTTTCCACATCATACCTTGTGTAAAACCAGAGATGTACATAGGCACAGCATAGAATAAGATACCCAAAGTACCTAACCAGAAGTGTACATTTACTAGTTTTTTAGAATAAATCGTAGTATGATAGATACGAGGGAGCAACCAATATAAAATTGCAAAGCTCAAGAATCCATTCCAACCTAAAGCACCTACGTGTACGTGAGCAACAATCCAGTCGGTAAAGTGAGCAATAGCATTTACGTTTTTCAAAGAAAGCATAGGGCCTTCGAAAGTTGCCATACCGTAGCTAGTTACACCAACTACCATAAATTTCAAGATAGCATCTTCACGAACTTTATCCCAAGCACCGCGCAAAGTCAACAAACCATTAATCATACCACCCCATGATGGAGCAATCAACATAATCGAGAATACAGTACCTAATGATTGTGCCCAGTCAGGCAAACTTGTATATAATAAGTGGTGAGGGCCAGCCCAGATATAGATAAAAATCAAAGCCCAAAAGTGCAAAATCGATAACTTATAAGAATATACGGGACGATTCGCCATTTTTGGTAGGTAGTAGTACATCAGTCCCAAGAAAGGCGTAGTCAAGAAAAATGCTACTGCGTTGTGACCATACCACCACTGAACCAAAGCATCTTGAACACCAGCATACAAAGAATAACTTTTGAACATTGAAACTGGCAATTCAAATGAGTTTACTACGTGCAAAACAGCGACTGTAATAAATGTAGCAATATAAAACCAAATCGCAACATATAAATGGCGCTCGCGGCGTTTGAAAATTGTTCCAAACATATTGATACCAAACACGACCCAAATCAGGGTGATAGCAATATCAATAGGCCACTCCAACTCTGCATATTCTTTACTACTTGTCAAACCTAAAGGCAGAGTAACAGCCGCTGCAACAATAATTAATTGCCATCCCCAAAAGTGAACTTTCGAAAGAAAATCACTAAACATTCTGGCTTTACAGAGGCGTTGAAGAGAGTAGTAAACACCCATAAAGATAGCATTTCCTACAAAAGCAAAGATTACGGCATTGGTGTGCAGAGGACGAATACGTCCGAAAGTACCATATTGCGTAACGTTGAGCTCGGGTTTGAAGAGTTGAGAAGCGACAATCACGCCCACCAACATACCCACAATCCCCCAGATAATCGTGGCAACGGCAAAGTTTCGGACAATTTTGTTGTCGTACTCAAAGCGTTCGATGTGTGTACTAATAGCTGACATATTTTTAGATTATAAATTGGTTACAGGAACAATTGCGATTGAGAGCGATACATCTCTCCTATTTTGTCAGAAGCCTTGAGTCTAACTCAAGCGTTGAATGACAAGCTTATTTAGCATTCGTTTTTGGGTCGTCAAACAAAATACGCATGGCAGGAGTATGTAAATCGTCATTTTGTCCATCTTTCATCGACCAAAAAAACGCACCTAAAAAAACAAGCGCCATCAACAAACTAATTCCGATCATGATGAAGATGATTTGCATTTTTTTGTGTTTTTAATGTGTTTCTATGCTTCAAAATTGGGGCTTTCTGACGTGTTCAGCTATGAGGAATGTTAGTGGGCTTACTCGCATTTATTAGCCTGATTTATGACAAAAATCAGTATAAAAGACTTGTTTAAAGCAGGGCATAAAAAAAGGTACAAGAATAGTTCTTGTACCTTTTGAGATAAGTTTCTTAAAACCAATACTATGACTGTGTTACTTCAATCGTCGGCGAATCATTGAGTTTATTCATATAATCTATCTTATGAGCCCATGCATTGGCGATATTGTAGGCCCTTTGCTTGGCTTCTTCAGCTTTCTCACCTTCAAAAAGTTCGTCTAATGTCTCAAAAAACAAACTCAGCCATTGCTCAAAATGAGGAATCGTAAGTTGATGCACCGAATTAATCACAAAATGCGGACGTAAAGGGTGTCCGTCGTATCCTTCTTTACCAAATAATATCATTTCCCAAAAATTGTACATTTTGGGTAAATGCTTTTGCCAATTCACACGCGCCACATGGTCGAAGATATGTCCAAGCATGTGATTATCTCGTACTTTTTCATAAAACGTATTTACAAGAAGTTCGACGTCCTCGCGTCCTTCCAAGGCTTTTTTGGCACTTGGAATAGACGTATTAGTCTCTATAGGTTGTTCTGGATTCATGGCTTCAGTCTTAAAATGTTAGGTTGTCTGTTAATCTTTTGACACTAAAGTTCTTAAAAAAGTTCTTTTGGAATGCCTTAAATGCTTTTCTTTCCTAGCAATAATTTGATTCCCTAGTTCAAGACTATGTCTTGGACTCGTTTTTTTATTCAGTTTACAAACTGAACAATAGGATAGTCCAAGACTAAGTCTTGAACTAGAGTTTAAACTAAGTCTCGAAAAAAAGCACAAAGCTAACACCGTAATCTGCCCAAAAGCAATCCTCACGATGTTTTCTTTGTGCTTTAGTATTAATAAGTAATAGTGCAAAATAGAATTTAATTTTTGAGCTTTCGGCTTTCAGGTATGGGCATTCGGCAAAAACATATCTATCGTTACTAAAAAACATTTTAACACTCTTTGCCTGTTGCCTTGCCCCTAAACTAAAAAACTTAAATATAATTTTGCGCACTAACTTAAAATGGATTGAAAAGAATTTTAAAGTTTTCCAAAATGATAAACTATAAAATGGTGCTGTTATTATTTTTGAACAATTTTCGCCAATCGATGATAGAAAGGCGTCGAACTGTTCTCGTCTTTTGGCGCAAACTTACCTTGAATAATAGGAAAATACATAACACGACGGCGTGATTTTTCGCCAGTAAAAGGACAAACTTCTACACGGTGCCAAAGATCTCCATCATGTACGGTTAAGTCGCCAGCTTCAATATCCAAACCAACTTCGTTGGGGTCAGGGTTATGGTCGATGAATTGTTTTTTCAAGAACAAAACCTTCATTTTACTCAATTTGTGTGTACCTGGCAAAACTCTCAAACCACCATTCTCGAAAGGACAATCGTCTAAGTGTGTACCAATATTGAGCATTTTCAAGATTTTTTGACCCAAAAACAAATCACGTGGGCTATCGGTATGCCAGCCCATTTGCGAAAATTTACTATTGTCTTGATTGACATAATGGTTGAATACCAAACCATCCTTTTCTACCTCCGCAATACGGTTATTATTGGGTTCCAACAAAGTCAAAAGCGCCTTCAAACGTGGGTCTTGCAGATATTGGTGTAATATTTCGCTATGTGTCGAAAGAAAACACATTCGTTGAATCATCGTATTGCCTGCGGGGTCTTTTCCAAACTTCAATGGCGTACCATTCATTTTCTCAATACCCTTATCAATCCATTCTTTTTCAATTCGATGTGCTTCCCTCAAAAACAATTGGACTGTTTCTTTTGATAAAAAGTTTTTAAAATGTAAAAATCCATATTCGTTAAAAAAGGCACGTTGCTCGTCAGTAATTTGTTCGCCGAGTGTAAAGGTCTTACCTTCAAATTTATTACCCATATCTTTAAGCATTTAGCATATTTTGTTTAGGCTAAGCAATAGGATTTGGGCAATAAGTATCCGATACCTATTATCAAAACCCTATTGCTTTACCCAGTTTTACATATAATTCAAGTCGTTGTTTTTCTTCAACTTAATAATGTGTAAAGCGTTCAACAACAAAATCACTGGATACGTTGGGTCAAACTCGTGCCATTTTACGCCAAAGTTGGCACGTCCCCCCAATTTGTGGTGATTGTTGTGATACGACTCGCCCATCATCAAGAAATCAAACGGAAGCAAATTTTTGGCTGTATCGTTTACTTTAAAGTTGATATATCCATATTTGTGAGCAAACCAGTTGATAATTACGCCATGCACTGGCCCCATCAAATAATGAATCGGCAGTAGCGCATATTCCCATGGAGAAGTGGCAAATTTCATATAGAACAAAGTGTACAAGGTTCCCCAAAAAATACGCATCAACCATTGGTCGCCCAATTTTTCTAAGAACATCCAGTTGGGTACATTCTTTTTGAATTTAGGATCGATATCAGCTCTATCGTACAATACATCATTATAAATCTTCTTTGTTTTCCACATCATGTCAAACAAGTTGTTGGAATAGCTTGGTGAATGCGGGTCGTTTTCGGTATCAGCATACGCATGGTGCAGTCGGTGCATAATACCATAAGCTTTGGGACTCAAGAAAGAAGAGCCTTGCGTAATTAAAGTAAAAACATAAAAGAACTTTTCCCATCCTTTTGACATCGTAAACATTTGATGCGCCGCATAACGGTGCAAGAAGAATGTTTGAGAAAATAAAGAGAGATACCAGTGTGCTACAAAAAAAATTAAAATTGCCATGTAATTGGGATTTATAGATTAGGTAAATGTTTGACTAATACAGTAAAAAAATGCTCAGAAAGCCAGCAGGCGAGCCAATGCTCACAACACGGTACAAGGAAAAAATCGATTTTCCGATGAACATTTTATGCACTATCCTTAGCCAAACCATTACGAATTTGAAACAAAATTAATAGACTAGCTAGCCTATAGAGTTGACAAAAATCATTTCTTAAACTGATTTTTGCCACGTAAAATCATCCCTACCGAGGCAATAATTACCATCGTGGATGAGCTCATTGGCATCAGAATCGCCGCCACAACGGGATGCAAAGTACCAGAGGCAGCAAAGGTCAAACCAACAAAGTTGTAAATCAGGGATACCACAAAACTAAACTGAATTAGTCGCAAGGCGTATTTGCTGTATTTGAAAATAGCAGTAAACTTATGTAACGAATTTGCCTCCAAAATACCATCACTCGAAGGGGTAAAATTGAGGGTATCGTCGGTGATGGCTATCCCAACATTCGATTGTTTGAGGGCTCCGGCGTCGTTGAGTCCATCGCCTACCATGACTACTTTTCGACCTTGTGCCTGAAGATTTTTGACAAAATCAAGTTTGGCTTGAGGAGTACAGTGAAACTTCAAATTTGACTCATTCGAAAACCAACTTTTTAGTTGCTCTCTTTCGGCTTCATTATCTCCCGAAAGCAAATAAGTATGATATGTTTTGCTCAATTCTCTAATTTGTGCCTCAATATCTGTTCTGTAGTGGTTTGGTAAGGCATAATAGCCAAGATAATCGTGGTCAATTTTGAGATGTGCCACACTTGACTCAAAGCCTTTTTCAGGCTTCACTCCATCAGGATTCACAAACTCGAATGACCCTAATTTGATTTGATGACCGTGATAATAACCTATAAGACCTTTCCCTGTAATTTCTTGAAAGTTTTCCAAAACCAAGTAATTAGGTTCTGCATATAGATACTTGATTTTTTGAGAAACAGGGTGGGTAGAATTTCTTACCAAAGAAGCTACGAGCATCTCTTCGAATTGTGTCAAAGGTCGATAACAATGAAGCGTAGGTAAACTGCCCTCAGAAGTGGTGAGGGTACCTGTTTTATCAAAAACGATGGTATCGCATTGAGCTATAGCCTCAATAATATCTGCATTTTTTAGATAAAAATTTTGTTTTCCTAAAATTCTCAAGCCATTTCCCAACGCAAAAGGATAACTTAGGGATAACACACAAGGACAAACCACAATCAGAATCGCAGTAAAGGCATTGATAACTTTTGAAGGGTCATGAAAATACCAATAAATTGATACACAAGCCGCAATTGTCAATACCGAAATAGTGTAATACTTGCCTACTAAATCTGAGAAGGTTTTGATTTTTGAATCTTGGCTTTTTTGAAAAGTATCATTATTCCACAATTGGGTCAAATAACTTTGTGAAACCTCTTTCAATACCTCCATTTCGAGCGTCTCACCTACTTGTCGGCCACCTGCATACAAGAAATCGCCAACTTTTTTGGCTTCTAGTGCCGATTCGCCAGTTACAAAGCTGTAGTCTATTTGAGCATTGCCTTTGTACAAAAAAGAGTCCGCAGGAATCAGCTCGCCATTTCTTACCAAAATTTTATCGCCTTTTTTCAAAGCATTCAACGAAATGGGTTCTTCCTTACCTTGCGTTAATCTAGTAACGGCCAATGGGAAATAGGATTTGTAATCTCTTTCGAACGACAGAAAACTATAAGTTTTTTGTTGAAACCATTTGCCGATGAGCAAGAAGAATATCAATCCAGAAAGTGAGTCAAAATATCCTGCTCCATCCAAAAAAATCACCTCGTAGGCTCCTCTAAAAAAAGCTACCAATATGCCCAAAAGAATAGGAAAGTCGATATTGATGATGCCTTTTTTAAGACTTTTATACACCGAAACAAAGTAATCCGAACCCGAATATGCTACTACAGGTATAGAGAGTACCATGCTTAGCAAGCCAAATAGTTTTTTGTACATCACATCATCCAGACCCAAATATTCTGGAAAACTAAATAACATGATATTGCCTGCACAAAAGCCTGCTACACCAATTTGGGTGAGTAGTTTTTTGTAGGAAGGTTTATTTTTTTCCTTCACTACATCATTCAAACTAATCAGCGGTTCATAACCCACTGAGGTCAATATTTCGGCTAATTGACGCAAGGTCAACTCCTCTGGATTGAAAGTAAGTGCTACCTGTTTTTTCAAAAAATCTACCTTAGACTGCTTCACTCCTCCGTGAAGTTTGTACATGTTTTCTAAAAGATACAAACAGGAAGAGCAATGTATAGAAGGGATATAGAAGCTGATTTTAGCGACTTTATCACTTTTAAAATCCAATAATTGATTAATGATTTCGTCATTATCCAAAAACTCAAAATGCGCTATTTGGGGGCTATTACCAGACATTTTCTCAATGTCATAATAATTACAAAGGTTATTTTGGTCGAGAATTTCGTATACAGTTTTGCAGCCCTCACAGCAAAAATGCTTTTCCTCGATATGTATGTGGGTATCTGGACAATCATTACCACAGTGGTAACAAACCAGAGCTTCGTCGGTGAGCGTTTCCATAGACTCTTACAATTTTTTTCAAAATTTGCCTATGAGCCTCGAAGTAAATATGAGGAAGGTGATATCAAAAACTGATAAAACTCATGTTTTCAGATATTGATCTTTTGCAACTTCGCATAGTGATTTTTATCAATCTAATCAGTGTTATATATGAAACCGCAAGCACCACATTGTCAAAGTTGCCAATTCAAAGAGAGTTCACTATTCAAACAGTGTCATCTTCAAGAATTGGAAGAACTAAACGAGAGCAAATGCTTCAATTCTTATAAAAAAGGGCAAGTTATTTTCCATGAAGGCAATAGACCTCTTGGTATATTCTGTGTTTTTAGTGGAAAAGTCAAAGTGAGTAGAATGGGGTCGGATGGCAAGGAGCAAATTATTAGATTAGCCAAAAAAGGGGATACCTTGGGGTATCGTTCTCTTATTGATAATACAAAATATACAGCCTCGGCAATTGCACTCGACGAAACGGAAGTATGTTTTATTCCTGCCACCGAATTCAATAAATTGATAGACGAAAACGTAAAAGTTTCTACCGATTTGATGAAAATGCTAGCTCGTGCCTTGGGAGATACTCAGGATAAATTGATTCATTTGGCAATGAAACCCGTAAGGGAGCGACTAGCCGAAGCTCTATTATTGCTGAAGAGCACCTATCAAGAGGAAGGCAAAACGCCCTTTTCTATCTCGATTTCGAGAGAAGACCTCTCTTCAATTGTTGGCACCGCTAAAGAAACTGTCATACGATTTTTGTCAGAATTTAAAGAGGACGGTATTATCACCACGCATGGGAGCGAAATTACGATTTTGAACCCCGAAAAATTGGTAAAAATCAGTAGTATGTACGACTAATTTTTATGTCAGCTAGCCTAATGACTATTATCATTTCAGAAGCTTGCTAACTCGCCTAATTTAGCCTACTCATAGCAATCATAGAAACAATGAGAGAAACGGAAAGAAAAATTTTAGCTAGTGGTATCGAGTTAAGTTTCAAACAAGGTGAGTATTTGTACAGAAAAGGACAAGACGCAGAATTTGTTTTTTATTTAAAAGACGGAATTTTTGAACTCAAAGATGATCAAAATGCACCCATCATTATTGACGGGTTTAGATGTTTCTTGGGATTGGAAGAAATGCTTACAGATAAAAAACACCATTATAGTGTAAAAGCTCTTTCTAGTGCGCAAGTACTCGTTTTTGAGAAATCCTTATTGAATACCCTTATATACGAATATGAATTGGCACAAAGATACTTCATGCTCAAAATGTGTGATTATCTGGCTTTTCATGAAAAAGTATACGAATAAAAGTTGATTTCAACTTTTTAACCTTAACCATTACGATAGTAAGTGCTACTGTTTCAGCAATTTGTGTACAGAACCCACTTTCGTTTGTGACTGCTTTCATTTGAAAAGATGATTTTTGTCATGTTTTTAATTTTGGAAAAACTACAACTTTACTATATCTCTAGGAGATAATCATTTTAAATTGATGTTTTTCCATTAAATCTATAATAGTCATGAAGAAGATACTTGTGCCCACTGATTTCTCTGAACTTTCGTTAGCAGCCCTAGACGTAGCCGCCATGTTTGCTCGTGCAAGCTCGGCAGAAATTGTCCTTTATCATAAAGATTATATTTTTTTTCCAAACATTGATTTTTTGGAGGCGCCTATTTCAACCTACGATGTAGAGACCAATCAGGCAATCCATCATCAAACCCAAAAGCAGCTTGAGGAAATCATCCAGTCGCCAAAATACGATGGAATTAACATCGTGATTTACAATACCGACGACTATGAGGAGCTAGGCGAGGCCATTGCAGAAAGAACAGATATAGACTTAATCGTAATGGGCTCGGAAGGCGCAACAGGATGGAAAGAGTTTTTGGATGGCTCTAATTCAGAAAGTGTAGTGCGACATGCCCACTGCCCAGTGTTGGTTATCAAAGAGCCTATTTCTGCATTCTACCCTCGCAAGGTTATGTTTGCAGTAGATTTCGAAACGCCTTTTGATGATAAACTTATCAAAACGCTAAGTCACGAAATAGAACAATCTTATGTGGTGTATGTCAATACCTCAGACGGTTTTGAAGACTCTAGAACCATAAATGAAAAAATGGCGTCCTTCGAACAAGAACACGGCTTGACCGACCATGAGTTTATGATTTATAATGATTATAGTGCAAGCAATGGTATTATTCATGCGGCAGAAGACTTACAAGCAGATTTGATTGTGATGTCAACCAAAGCAAGATCAGGCTTGAGTCATTTTTTATTCGGAAGTGTTACCGAAACAGTTATCAATCATTCAGGCATACCTGTTTTAGCAACTTTAGCAAGAAATTAATTAAACCGTTTAGGCTTATTGGTGTCGAACAATCAGATTTTCTGAGAAAGGTCGACATTGTATCTAAACCGAGTATCAGAATTTTACCAACAATTTAATAGCTCAAACTTTTGAATTATTTTTTTGAAAAATGAAAAACTGATATGCATTTTTTAAAAATATGTAGTTATGAGCAATAAAAAAGGCGTAGAAACAAAAGTTTCTACGCCTAATTTTTTGGTTTGAGCCTCTAATTTCTCAGATTAGCCAGCTTTTTTTCATCCAAAATGGTAATTTCGCTACCACTAATCTCGATAAGCTTATCTCCCTTAAATTCGCTTAATGTTCTGATTAAAGACTCCGTAGCGGTACCCACAATCGAGGCCAAGTCATCACGCGAAATTTTCATCGTAAAGCGTTCTGCGTTTTCTGCTTGATATTTTTTTTGTAAAAGCAATAGCCCATCCGCTACACGTTTACGCAGTGAGTTGTAGGCCATCCCTAATAAATATCGTTCTTTGTCAGCTATATTATTTGCCAGCAACTTGATAAACTTATTGGCAACTTGCTGATTTTTAGACAATAACTCCATAAAATCGCCTCTCGGAATTCCGATAATTTGAGAATCTTCCAAAGCTTCTGCTGTTTCTTGGTAATCGGTATTTTCAATTATGGCAATGTGCCCAAAAAAATCTCCTTCGTTGTAAAGTCCAGTCACAAACTCTTTCCCATCACGATTGGTCTTATAGGATTTAACTTTTCCCGATTTTAAGAAATAAAACTTAATAGGTTCATCGCCCTCAGAATAGACAATTTGTTTTTTCTTCAGCGTCGAAACCTTTCTATCTGAAGACAAATCCGACAAATCTCTGTATTTATTTGCTTCCGAATAGAGTTCTTCCAAATGTTCGTGTGCAATCTTCCCTGCACCATGAAGAAGCTGTTCTACCTTTTTCAGACGACTTTCGATAGCATTCAATAACTCAATTTCATGAAAAGGCTTTGTCAAATAATCATCTGCACCCATCTCCATTCCTTTTCTAAAATCTGTTCTTTCGGTTTTGGCAGTCAAGAAAATAAATGGAATTCCCTGTAAATCTGGGTTTTGGTTAAAAATATGTAAGACTCCATAACCATCAAGTACAGGCATCATAATATCACAAATTACGATATCAGGTCTACTCTGAATGGCTTTTTCTACACCATCTTTACCGTTGACAGCGGTAATTACTTCATAGTTAGCTAATTCGAGAATTTCGGCGGTGGTTTCTCTAATGTCATCGCTATCTTCGATGAGTAATATCTTCTTCATAAAGCTTAATTGTTGTGTTAAGACAAGTTTTAACAAATGATTTATATTGATTTTTGAGGTAAATCTGATTTAAAACTGAATGATAAGTTACGAATGTGGAGTTTTAGACATCCCCCCACTTCGTAAGATTTTTTAGATTTGAGCCAGTGGAAAGGCCTAATCAAACCAAATCCAACTGCACAGTTACGGTTGTTCCTTCATTGAGTTTACTTGAAATACTTACTTTTCCTCCAAGCAGCTCTGTATATTTGGCTACAATGTGTAAGCCTAGTCCAGTACCTTGGATATTGGTAACATTTACCCCTCTAAAGAATCGGTCAAATAAATGTTTTTGATCTTCGTCCGAAATACCAATGCCTTCATCTTGCACACTTAGTACAAAATGCGAGACCAATTTTTGGGTTCTAATGGTTATGCAGGAACTCTCCCCCGAAAACTTAATGGCATTGGAACACAGGTTGATGATAATTTTACGCAACAATGATTTATCTGTAAAGAGCTCATTATCACCCGTATGCTCCACACGTAGCTGTTGATTTTTCTTCAATAAATTACTTACGTCGGCCAAGGTGTCATTTACCAAGTCTGGAATTTGAACCTCGGCGAAATGAGCCTCTATCTTTCCTTCTTCGAGTTTTCCAACGGACAAAAATTCCTCCAAAATGTCTGTCAAATTACTTACTGCCGACTTGATACGATGCAGGTGTTTTTCTCGCTTTTCATGGTCTTCCGTTTTAGGATATTTAGAAATTAAGGAAGCCGAAGACAAAATTGCTGTTAGTGGAGTTCTAAATTCGTGAGAGGCCATCGCCACAAAACGAGATTTGAGTTCGCCCAATTCTTTTTCTTTGCTCAAGGCCAACTCTAGTTCTTGTTTCGATTCTTCCAAATCTTTGAGCGTTTCGACAAGCGCATTTGTACGATTCATGACTTCTTGTTCGAGACTTTCATTGAGTTTTTTAATCTCTTGATTTTTCAGAATCATCTCCATTTCGATTTTTTTCTTGTAAGTAATATCGTTGATAAAGGAGATAAAATACTGATTACCATTTTGTTCAAAGAAACTCAGACTGATTTCTACTGAAAACAAAGTGCCATCTTTCTTACGAGCTTTCAAATCCAAACCAATTCCCATTGGCCTAATTTGTGGTTTGTGTAAATATTTTTCGGTATGCTTACGATGCGTCTCGGATAATGCCGTAGGAAGAAGGGTTTCGATGGGCATACCAATCAACTCTCCCGAATCATACCCAAAAAGGGCATTCGCAAACCTATTGGTTAGGACAATCTTACTACTGTTATCCATCATCACAATACCCATGGCGGCGTGCATAAAAAGTGCCTCAAATCGCGCTTCGCCTTCCGAAAACTTAATTTGTGAATGTTTTTCTTCTTGAATATCTGACAAATTTACCAACCAATGACCTCGGGCAGTATCTGGTTCGGTAAGTAATTTCACTCTTATGCGCCCCCAAAACTTGGCTCCTGCTGGGCTCGTAAAACTATCATCCAAACAAAACTCATTGGCTTTTTGAAGATGCTGCGCTACTTGTAACTCCCATTGAATCAGGCCTTCATTGTTGCGTAAGCCCTCCAACAAAAACGAATTGGCTTGCGCAAGGTTTTCCAGCTCAAACATAGCTAAACCAGTCTGGTTGATGTAGATAAACTCATGTGAGTTGGGGTTGTATACTCCAATAAAAAGTGGGCTGTTTTCCAGAGCAACTTGGCAAAGTTGCTGGTCCAAGGAAGTACAATTCATAGGTATTATGGCTTTGTTTCGTCATAAATGATACTTCACACCTGCGACATTCAACATCATGTCAGGAAAATCGTTTATGAGAAGTTATCCGTCAAAAATAGTAGATTTGAACAATTTTTAGTTCTTTAAAATTCAAATCATCATGGGTAAATTTACATGATAATGCTGATATTTTCCTGAAAAAATGAAAAAAATCACTGTCTTTCTTTATTGCCTTGTATTCCTTTTCATAGGAATTCTTGCTTATATTTTTTGGAATGAACAACAAGAACAAGGTTCTATTCAGGCAAATATCAAGAAAGGTATACCAAATTTCCCGAAAGATACCGTAGCGAAGTCTGATTCTTGTCAGTGGCTATGGTATTCTAGCGTGAGCCTTTATAAAGTAGGTGTGTCCAAAAACGGTAAGGTAACCATTGGGTATGGTTCAAGAAAATGGGAAAAAAAACTTAAAGATATTCCGACAAAAATAATTTTCGCTGATGGCGATTTTAATCTCAATAATTCTCCAGAACTATACCTATTTGGCCTTACCTCTCATGGGTATGTTTTAGCAGCTTTTGAATTACAACCTAAAAAGTTACAATCATTCAGCCTACCTCCACTGATGGGAACCCTCCAACTTGATTATCAAGGAAACGACTCTTTATATTTTGAAAAAAATTTTTTGGTAAGGCAGTTCTCCACGAAGTCTGGCAAAAAGGCCTGCTATTACGAACTTATGCCTAACTTGCAATTCGAACTTCGATTTACAAAATTGCTTTAGTCCATTGGCTCTGGGCATTAGGCAAATAGTTTCCAGTATTATTTTAACTTTGGGCTTACATTCTTGGGCTCAAAGGAAGATTGGTAAAGATCAACAAACCTTTAAAACTCTTGGCTGGTTAACTGACAATCTAAATTTTGTTTTGTCCACTAACTTAATCGCTCAAATAATCCTTATCACTTACTTTATATTTATGAATTTTCAAATCAAAAAAGCCAGTTTGGATGACTGTAAAGGTCTTTCAGAACTTTGCAAAAGTATCTATGTTGAACATTATCTTCATTTATGGCTAGAAGGCGGCAAAGATTGGTATCTCGAAAAATCCTATTCAGAAAATGTAATTCTTGCAGAAATAAAGCATCCCAATTCTGATTATTTTATGCTTACTATAGATTCATCATCTGTCGGGTATTTAAAAGTAAATTATGATTATTCGGAAAAAAGTAGTGCATTGGAGGTAGAAAGAATCTATTTTCATCAGTCACACAAAGGACTTGGACTAGGTCGTAAACTGATGGAGTTTGCGTTTGCATTGGCGAAGCAACGCGGAAAAGAAAGTGTTATCCTAAAAGCGATGGACAGCAGCCAAGATGCCATTGGATTTTATCATAAAATTGGTTTCAAACAAATAGGCACCTTGATTTTGGAGGACTATAAATTGATGAAACCAGAATTTAGAGGAATGATTATTTTAGAGTATTGCCTCTAAAAAAGCCCTTGCTGCTCGTGATGTGCTAGCAAGAGCTCGTGCCTATTTACTCCTATTTTCCTCTAATCGATAAGTTACTATTTTCTGAATCAAATCAAAAGGAATCTCCTGATTTAAAGGGAATTGTATGGAACCCTTAGCCCATTTGTAAGGACCTAACTCTGATTCAAAATGTTTTATTCCTGAGCCTGTCGGATAAAATCCTATGTGATTTTTATAGGCCGCAAAATAGACCAATACGCCTTTGTACTTGTATGCGGGCATATTGTAGCTAATGCATTCCTGCGCCTCTGGGGCAGTTTCTTGGATTATTTTACGAATTTGTCCTATTTTCAATTGAACCTCCGCTGGAAACTGAGACTCATATTCGTCTACACTCAAAAATTTATGCTTTTCCATCCTCCAATTTGTGGTAATAAAAATAAGAAACTAGCAAAATAGCTAAAACGATGAATGGGAAAAATGCTTGACTGCCTAGGCCATCCACAGCAGCATGACTAATGGACGCAAAAATAAAGTCAAAAACAAATCCTGCATAAGCCCATTCTTTTAATCGCTTAGGAACTTGTGGAATCATCAGTGCCAAAGTTCCTAAAACTTTGAACACCACTAAGGCATTTCCAAAATACTCGGGATAACCCAAATGTTTAATCCCTTCTTTTGCCAATTCTGTTTGAGAAGTTAGCGCTGGCATAACTCCTTCAAATAGGAAAATGAGTGTGGTAGTAACCCAGAAGATAATTTTGTCTTTTTTCATGTTAAATAAAGAGAAATTAAGTGTTTATGCGGTATTGCGAGTTAGTTGTTGTTTAAGGTAAACCAAAATCTATTTCGGATTTTGGATATTGGATTGCGGAAGTATAACCTACTCTCTTTGACCCAATTCTGTATAATGAAGGTAATTTTCAATAATCCCGAAATCAGCAATCCAAAATTCGCACTAGTTTGAAAACAGACTTCCCTTTGTACCTATCCATTATTGCTTCATTTCTAAAAATTTTTCCATATCCATCCAGCCAATTTCCCAAATATGCCCATCGAGGTCATTGTAGGCACGACCGTACATGAAGCCATAATCCTGAGCAGGACGAGCCTCTGTACCTCCCGCAGCCAAAGCCTTTTCCAAGATGGTATCCACCTCCTCTCTACTTTCTGTATCGAGTGCAATTAGAATCTGGGAAGTTTCGTGCGCATTAGGAATCTGTTTTGGCGTAAATGTCTGAAATCTAGATTCTTCAAGCAACATTACAAAAATATTCTCAGATATTATCATACAAGTAGCCTGATTATCAGTAAACTGAGAATTAAATTTGTATCCGATTTGAGAAAAAAACTCAATTGATTTTTGGAGATTTTTTACTGGTAGATTTAAAAAGATTTTAGAAGCCATACGATTTTTAGTTTTGAATATATTTTATCAGAAAAATGAAATTTAATTTCTTTTATGACAAATTTAGCGACTACAAAACTTGGTCATACATAGTAAATGCGACAAAAAAAAGGTTGTTTGCGACATCATTAATTTTTACATTTGTAATAAAACAAAAACCTTACTTTAAACCTAAATAACATGAAAAAAGTAGCTATTCTTGTACCAGAAACTGCTGTAATTGAAGCAGTTGCCGACCCTCGCTATATCTTATTGGCTGTCAATCAATTTTTGGAACAGGCAGGTCAAAGCCCACTGTTTGAAGTGCAGCTAGTTGGACAAACCAAAGAAGTAAATGTGGCAAACGGAGTGTTTGCCATTCGAGCTGATGCAACGATTGCCGAAGCCCAAAAACCTGACTTAATTATTATTCCAGCATTGAGTGGAAACTTGGAGGATGCTATTTCTCTTAATCAATCCTTTTTACCTTGGATTCGTCAACAATATGAACAAGGAACTGAGGTCGCAAGCTTGTGTTTGGGTGCTTTTTTATTAGCTTCGACAGGACTTCTCAATGGCAAATCTTGTTCAACTCACTGGCTATTCGCCAATGATTTCAGAACGATGTTTCCTGATGTTACTTTGATGGATAATCGAATTATTACAGAACAAAACGGCCTTTACTCAAGCGGGGGTGCCAATTCGTACTGGAATTTATTGTTGCATCTGGTCGAAAAGTATAGTAATCGAGAATTGGCCGTTTTGGCATCCAAGTTCTTTGTACTGGATATTAATCGTAAAAGTCAGTCCAGCTTTAGTATTTTTCATGGGCAAAAAATGCATGACGATGCCGATATCAAGACTATTCAAGACTATATCGAGGAAAATTTTGAAAAGAAAATTACAATTGAAGAATTAGCAGCACAACATAACCTAGGACGCCGTACTTTTGAAAGAAGATTTAAAAAAGCAACTAACAATTCTGTGATAGAATACGTCCAAAGGGTAAGAATAGAGGCTGCCAAAAAAGCCTTAGAAAGTGGCCGAAAAACTATCTCCGAAGTAATGTTTGACGTTGGCTACAACGACACCAAAGCATTTAGAGATGTTTTTAAGAAAATTACAGGAGTATCGCCAACAGATTACAAACATCGCTACGAAAAAATTGGCATTGAATAATTGTCTCAGTATGAAGATACAACGCTGGTATCTTCATACTGAAACTTTATAGTATCTCCTTCTATTCCTCCAAAAATTTCAGTATCTCATTAGAAAACTCTGCGGTTCGGTAAGTTCCATTATGGTCACCTTTTATAATTGACAATTTTGCATTTTTGAAAAACCCTTGAAGAACTTTGGGGTCACCATTATCTAAATCTGCATCGCCGTTAATTATCATGACTTTTCCTTTATAGTTTGCCAATGCATTGGGCGAAGTGGCAGGTTGATACCGTTGTAAATATCCTAACACGAGCGTATCTGCACCGATAGATTTGGCATACATTACGGCACCTTGCGCCTCTGGATGTAAATGCGCTTTACCTAAAAATGCCTCTTCAAACATTTTTCTTCTAGCCCAATCTGGCTTAGTAAAATACTGACCTATCCCGCCGAGTACTGCTTTTTTAACGCCTTTATCGAGACTTATCAATTTGGCAGCGATAATCGCCCCTCTAGAATAACCTATCACGAAATAATCTTTGATTTGTAAAAATTTCATCAAGGCCATCATATCTTTCGTTTCGGCATTATGCTGATAAAACTTTTCTTCATGTGGCTTGTCAGACTTCCCATTGCCTCGCATATCTGGCACTATTACACGGTAACCTTTTGTGATCAAATCTTTGTAAAGTTCCGTTCTGCGCCAATTAGCACCTGTGTTGATAAAACCATGTAACAAAAGCACAGGTTTACCTTTGCCAGTATCCTCATAGGCAATTCGTTGTTGGTCGAAAGATTGAAAAAAATGAATCGTTTGCGCTTTTAACGATACACAAGAAATGCAGATAAGCAACAGGATTATAGGTTTCATAAGCTAAAGAAATAGTTTTATAGAAAAGAAAAAACGTCAAACATTCAGTTCAAAAAGGAATAACTCATCGTTGTGCATTTTAATTTTATCCACTTTAACGAGACCTATTTTTTCTAATAATTTTTGTGAAGCATAGTTTTCCAAATTAGTAATAGCTTTGATTTTTTTAAGAGAAAAATCTTCAACAGCGGCCTTCAACATCCGTGAAGCTGCTTCAAAACCGTAGCCTTTTCCTTCATATTCAGGAAAAAATGCAAAGCCGATGTCGATACCCTCCAAGCCTTCGCGGTCATACAAGCCACAACTTCCTATTTTTACACCATCTTCCTTACGAATCACGGTATAATTACCATAGCCGAGTCGCTCGTATTGATACAAAATTCGAGTCTTAATATAGTGTAGGGCATCCTCCCTATTTTGGACATTTCTATCGCCAATAAATTGTAGCCATTTTGGAGTATTCAACAAAGCCAAAATAAATTCGGCATCTTCAAGGTCTGTCGGTTTTAAGATTAACCGTTCTGTTTCAAATGTTTTGTACATTGGGGGTTGAAAAAGGTAAGTAAGTTAGTATGCAATATAAAATTTAATTTTTGAGATTTCGACTTTCAGCTAGGGGCATTCGGTAAAAAATATATGTAATGTTACTACAATATGTTCGCCAAAATAGGCGGTAAATAAAATAAAAGCACTTCCACAGAGAG
>NZ_JBMLSD010000039.1:0-6010 GCF_049240685.1 Flectobacillus sp. | reverse complement strand
ACCTGAAAGCTTTTGGTAACAGGCACAAAGTGTAAAATAGTTTTTTATGAAATTATAAAGACCTTTTGCCTAATGCCTACGGCTTATAGCCTAGAGTAGCGGCAACCCTATCTCGTACTTTGACATTGGCACCTATTGTTTATCTACTTTCCTAAAATCTCTGGGAGATATACCCATAACTGTTGTAAAAACTCGACTAAAATGATAGGGGTCACTATAGCCTATCTGATAGGCGATTTCTTTGATGCGAAGCCTGCTATATTCCAACAATCGACAAGCTTGTTGGATTTTAAGAACGGTAAAAAATTGGATAGGCGAACTTTGCACTTTCTGACGAAAAACTGCTGAGAAATGTGAAGTAGACATCCCCGCCACCTCAGCAAGTTGCTCTAAGGTCAACATTTCTGTCAGATGTTCTCTCATGTAATTAATAACCTTGGCAATGGAATCTGGCGTGTCAATTGTTTGTGAGTTTGTACTAAAAATCGAAGCTTTGAAGGTTGTTAAAAAATAAGCAAATCGGGTGTTGGCATAAATCATATTATCATCGTTGAATGACATTTCGATATGTGTCATAATATCTTCGAAAATAGCAATCCTCTCGTTGTTTGGAGCTAGGAATACGGGTATCACTGAACCAGAATAATCCAGTAAAAAATTCCAATAATCAGATGCTTTTTTTCCTGAAAAATGTACCCAATAGATTGTCCAAGGATTATCACTATTTGCTCCGTATTTATGTGGTACATGGGCAGGAAGGATAAAAAAACAATCTGGCTTTACGTCATATCTCGACCCGTTGATTTCGTAGTATCCTTCTCCCTGCACACAATAAATCAGGATATACTGAGGGCAACCAGATTTTCGCTCTCTCGTATGAAAACTTGCTTTGGGATAATAACCAATATCTGTAATGTGTAAGGCTTCTAACAAAGGATGCTTTGATATGCGTGTTAATAGGTCGCTGGGTACCACATAAGATTGTTGTCCGACAAACCCTTCTTTTTTCTCTATCATAATGATTCAATCATAATATTATCTATCTTTTTCATCAAAATAGTCATGTAAAACTAAGCATGCAAGTTCTATTTTTGTATAAATCTAGTCGAGATAATCAAATAATATCTTCCCAAAACACAAAAAAGTAAAGTATTATAAGCTTTTGAATATCTACTAGTTTTGATAAGCTTTACTAAATCATATAGGTACAAATCTTACAAATAACGATAATACATTAAAAATAAAGCCATTAATCGTTACAATTTAATTCTAAATCATTTTTACCAATACCTTCATGATTATGATAATAGTATGCCTTGGAAAAAATCTTATTTATAACAAAGCTATTCAGTGATTTATCCATCTTTAGCCAAACCTCTAAGTTTTTTCTATCACCAAATTCATCTTTATAATCTCTTAATCACCATACTTACAGACAGCTTTTAAAAAAATTCTTTTCTACTTAGCGTATAAAAAAATCATGATTCATTACAATTAAGAGAAATACAACATTACGTTGCTGCCTGTGTTCTCTAACTCTAGCCATCTACAGCTATTCTGAGCCTTTAAACCAAGTTATTACTCACGCCCTTATTCCATAAATTAACTCATTACGGCATTATAACTCTTATGAATACCAATAAATTACTCTTCATTAGTAGCATCATTTTAATTGGAGGATACTCTGTATATTCTTTTTGGGGAGCAAACAACAAGGTTGATTACAGTACAGAAGTAAAACCGATTTTAAATAAACACTGTATTTCATGTCATGGTGGCGTAAAAAAGCAGGGAGGCTTTAGTCTTTTATTTCGAGAAGAAGCCCTAGGAAAGACTGAATCTGGCAAACCAGCCATTATTCCGGGTGATGCCAAACATTCTGAGTTTATTATTCGTCTGACGCATAAAGACCCAGAGGAAAGAATGCCATTGAAGAAAGAACCTCTGAAAAAAGAAGAGATAGAGATTTTGACTAAATGGGTAAATCAAGGAGCGAATTGGGGCGAACACTGGGCTTTTGTCAAACCCGAAATGCCTAAAGTTCCCAATAAAAGCTTTTTTGCAGGCATATTTAGCTGGTTTTCTACAAAATGGGAGAAAAACGACATCGATTATTTTGTCAAAAACAAACTAGACGAAGAAGGCTTATCTCCTTCGAAACAAGCCGAAAAATCTATTCTACTCCGCAGAGTATGCTTAGACTTGACGGGCTTACCTCCTACCGACAAGCAGATGCAGGATTTCTTGAATGATAATTCAGATAATGCTTACGAAAAAGTCGTTGATTCTTTACTAGCTTCTCCTCAATACGGCGAGCGTTGGGCTGGTATGTGGCTAGACATGGCAAGATATTCGGATACTAAGGGTTATGAAAAAGACGAAGCTCGCAATATCTGGCAATATCGTGACTATGTTATCAAGGCCTTTAATAGGGATATTCCTTATAATCAATTTATCAAGGAACAACTAGCTGGCGATTTATTAAAAAATCCTTCCGAAGAACAATACATCGCTACGGCCTTTCATCGCAATACCGTTAACAATGACGAAGGTGGTACTGATGATGAAGAATTTAGAAACGCCTCTATGGTCGACCGTGTAAATACGACTTGGGAGATGCTTCAGGGAACAACGATGGCTTGTGTACAATGTCACTCGCATCCTTATGACCCAATTCGACATGAGGACTATTACAAATCAATGGCATTTTTTTATAATACTCGCGACGAAGATATTCCTGATGATTCGCCATACCTCCGCCAATTTACCCAACCAGAAGATAAAGCAAAGCTTGAGCAGTTGAAAAGCTGGTTGAAAAGTAATTTTGGCACCGCCAAAGAGCAGGAGATATCCCACTACTTGACTTTTTTAGAGCCCAAAATTCATCCACATGCAGGAGACCAATTTATCAATGGCGCCCTAGCAGATAACAAGTATTTGGGCGTTCGCAATGGCGGTTCTGTTCGCTTCAAAGCCCTTCCTGTAGAAGGCAAGCGACAACTTTTAGTCGCTTATGGCAACAAAACTGGCAGTCCTACTTTTATGGAAATACGCCTTGGGTCTCTGACAGGAAAACTCCTGACGACTATCAAGCTAGATACCACCCAAAAAGGTGGCTGGACCAACTCATGGGATTATCAGTTATATGATTTGCCTGCCATGAATGGTCGTCAGGATTGGTATCTTGTATTTAAAAATACCAAAGTAAAACCTGACCAAAGTACCTGCGTCATTGGAAGTTTTACCTTATTACCTGAGTTTCCAGGAAAAGATAGAGCTGATTTTAGTCAAAGAAAAAAAGATTTCTTAGCACTCATCAGTGCCAGCACCGAAAATACCCCTGTGATGCTGGACTCTCCAAAAGAGTTTACTCGTCAAACTCACGTTTGGGAGCGTGGCAATTGGTTGGCCAAAACGCAGGTGGTAGAGCCCGATGTACCTTCGATATTTGGTGGATTACCTAAAAATGCCCCTAAAAATCGTCTTGGCCTAGCTATGTGGTTGGGAAGTCAAGACAATCCGTTAACAGCCAGAGTGGCGGTAAATCGCTTTTGGGAGCAAATTTTTGGCATAGGTTTGGTCGAAACTTTGGAAGATTTTGGTACGCAAGGATTTACGCCTACGCATCCAGCTTTGTTGGACTATCTAGCCGTAAAATTCATGACCGAATACCAATGGAAACCCAAGCAACTCTTGAAAGAAATGGTCATGTCGGCCACATACCAACAAGATTCTAAAGCCAACCCAGATTTATTAGAAAAAGACCCTATGAACAGATTCTTGGCACGTGGACCAAGAGTACGTTTGTCAGCTGAGCAAATCCGAGATCAAGCCTTACTGGTGAGCGGCTTGTTAAGTCCTAAAATGTATGGAAAAAGCGTAATGCCGTATCAGCCCGATGGAATTTGGAATACGCCATATAGCAGTATGGCTTGGAAAACAAGTGAAAAAGACGATCAGTATCGAAGAGCCTTATACACCTATTGGCGACGCTCAACGCCCTATCCTTCGATGATTACTTTTGACGGCGCTAATCGTGATATTTGCTTGGCAAGAAGAATCCGAACCAATACGCCTTTACAGGCACTCGTTACGCTCAATGACCCTGTGTATTTGGAATGTGCCAAACATCTAGCCCAAAAAATGGATCATATTCAAGGCTCGTTTGACACTCAAATTAGCAATACTTACCAATTTACGATTGGTAAACCTATTTCTGAGAAAAAACTAGCGGTGTTTAAACGACTCTATACCAATTCATTGCAAGCATATCGGCAGAATAAAAGCGAAGCCGAAAAGCTTCTCAATATTTGTCCTGATGATAATATAAAACCTAAAAACATTCCAGACTTAGCCGCTAAAACCCTTGTAGCTAGCACTTTGCTGAATCTGGATGAGTTTATTATGAAAGAATAAATTGATTGTGGATTTGTGATTTCGGAGTTTGGATTTTATTAAACCTAAAAGCTTTTGTTCATTGAATAAACGTATGAAAAACTTACAGCAAGAACTTCTTTTTGAAAAGCTTCGCTACGAAACCCGTCGGCATTTTCTCAAGCAATGCACTACGGGCTTGGGGATGATGGCTATGGGTTCTTTACTCCAAAGTTGTGGCGGTACTCCACAGAATACAGTAGCGAGTGCGGCTAATCCTCTTGCACCCAAAATGCCTCATTTTGCAGGTAAAGCCAAATCTGTCATTTACTTACACATGGCAGGTGCGCCTTCGCAGCTGGAGTTATTTGATTACAAACCCGATTTGATGAAATTGGATGGAAAAGACTGTCCAGCATCTTTTCTTGAAGGCAAAAAGTTTGCCTTTATCCGTGGTGTTCCGCAAATGATGGGACCACAGGCTCAATTCCAACAAGTAGGTCAAAGTGGCGCATGGGTTTCGGATAAAATGCCTCATTTACAATCAGTGGCAGATGATATTTCGTTTATCAAGGCCATGTACACCGACCAGTTTAACCATGCTCCTGCACAGTTGTTACTTCATACAGGTTCGGCTCGCTTGGGGCGTCCGAGTACGGGTACGTGGGCAACGTATGGTTTGGGCTCCGAAAATCAGAATTTACCGGGATATATGGTGCTTACTTCTGGTGGAAAAAACCCAGATGGCGGCAAGGCCTTATGGGGTAGCGGATTTTTACCTTCGGTGTACCAAGGCGTACAGTGTCGTAATCAGGGTGAGCCAGTTTTGTACATTTCCGACCCAGCAGGAATGAGTCGTGATTTACGCAAAAGTACCATCGATGCCATTACCGAAATTAATAAAGAATCTTACGAAGAGTTTCATGACCCTGAAACCTTAGCACGTATTTCGCAATACGAAATGGCCTTCAGGATGCAGACTACTGTACCAGAAGTAATGGATATTACCAAAGAACCAGCCTATATCCACGAAATGTACGGCACACAATTAGGCAAAGAATCCTTTGCCAACAACTGCTTGTTAGCCAGAAAATTAGTAGAACAAGGTGTGCGTTTTGTACAACTTTTTGATTGGGGATGGGACTCCCACGGCGGAGGTTCGGAAGATACTGACGTGGCAAATGGTTTGACCAAAAAATGTTCGACCGTTGACAAAGCCATTACAGCTTTAATCCAAGACTTAAAACAAAGAGGTTTACTAGATGAAACACTCATCGTTTGGGGGGCAGAATTTGGGAGAACCCCAATGGCCGAAAACCGTGAAGGTAAAGCGGCGGCCTTCAAAGGAAGAGACCACCATACCGAAGCGTTCACCGTTTGGATGGCAGGCGGAGGCATCAAGGGCGGCTATTCACACGGCGAAACAGATCCTGTGGGCTATGTCGGCATCAAAGACCGTACTTCTGTTTTTGATTTGCAAGCAACCATCATGCACTGTTTAGGCTTTAACCATGAAGAATTTACGTATCCATTTCAAGGTAGAAACTTTAGATTAACCGATACTAGTGGAAAAGTTATCCGTTCAGTTTTGTCTTAATGATGCCTTAGGCTATGAGCTATAGGTATTAGACAAATC
>NZ_JBMLSD010000038.1:0-3265 GCF_049240685.1 Flectobacillus sp. | reverse complement strand
AGCTTGTCTGAACCAATCAATTGATTAGAGGTAGTCAGTATTTGCAATTTATTCAAATTTTGTTTTTTAAAACTACCGAAAAATAAGAATTGGGGAATATTGATGTTTTATTAACCTAAGTCAATTAAATACCTTACGACTCTGAAACACAACAAAATAAAAACGGTAGCCTACATCACATAGCCTCCCGTTTCTATCAATAATTGAGCAGATAATCTGGGGATAAACTAATTTTTAAGGTTTCCGCTGGAGTTCCTTCGTTTGGGTAGTTTGTGTAGACTGCCCTGCCATTCTGTAAGAATCATACTCCATGACTTTCTGTTGCTATTTGGCCTGCCTTTCTGGGATATACGTATTTGTCTCTTAAATGTTACTGTTGTACTTTGTTCGGGTTTGTTTTGTCCGTTTATTTGATTAGTGTTGGGGCTGCTCTTAAGTATAAGTGCAGAATTATGTGTTATGAATTGGTGAAGTAAAGTTTTTGTCATCAATACCTTAAACTTAACATTGATTAAAATTACTGATTACTGGACTTCCCGAGAAAGTGTCACTTATAGGTTGACTTTTTTACTCATTTTTAAAATAGTTTCAAACTGTGAATAAAATCAGCCCAAGATAAAGTCTTGAACTAGTAAGTCCAATTGAAGCCTTGATTGAGTAGTCATAAATTTCTGACTTATTGTTTAAATAAACTTATGTTCTAAACTTTGCATCCTTAGATTAGGAATATCGATATTGGTAGTGGTGTTTCAAATAGTGAAATTGTTGAGCTTTTTGCTATCGTATCTTTTGCTTATCAACAAAAGGTTTTCTGCCCGTACTTGACTGCCGAATCTCTAATCAATAAAATTTTATTTGTGCTCGGCGCCTTGATACCGATTACAAAACTTAACCTAAATACTCTTTAAACTCAATCAATCATGAACTTTATTTTGAGCTTATTTTTCTCCCTAGTATTTTTATTCTATCAACCGAAGGTCTTCTCTCAAATTCGGGAATTTACTACCCAAGAAGTAAAATTTAAAAGCAAGGGTATTACATTGGCAGGTTCGATTCTGATGCCCAAAAAACCAATGGCGGCTGTTGTGATTGTACATGGTTCGGACCCTGTAAAAAGAGAACTTGAATTTGCCAAGCGTCTTGCACAAGAAGGTATCGCTGTGCTGACATACGATAAACGTGGGGTAGGGCAGTCTGAAGGCGTGTATGTTGGACCGTCGGTCGGAACAAACAATATTGACACAACTAATCTAAATTTGTTGGCCAACGATGCTCACGAGGCTGTCATATCTTTTCATGCGTATTTAAAAAATAAAAAAATACCTATCGGATTAATTGGTTTTAGCCAAGCAGGATGGATTATGCCAATTACTGCCAGTAAAAATCAATCGGTAGAATTTATGGTATTATTTAGCTGCCCTACCATTACTACTTTGGAGCAACTACGATTTCAATTTTATACGAATGGGAATAATAATTTTTGGGATAATCATACAGACGCAGAGGCTCGAGAGCACACCAACAATGACCCTGATAAGTATCAATTTGTGGCGACTGATCCAAAAAAATCCTTAAAGACGCTATCTGTTCCTGGTCTTTGGCTTTATGGCGAAAAGGACATCCAAATCCCGGTAAAATTATGTATTGAACAATTAAATACGTTTAAAGTTCAGGGTAAACCTTATGACTATGCGCTGTTTCCGAGCTTAGGACACAACACCTCATCCGAAATGGATACGACTCCTTTTGATATTTCTATTCAATGGATAAAACAAAAAGTAGCTTACTTCAAAAAGACTAAATAAGAATAATACGGTATACTTCGAACTCCATGAAAAAATATTTAATTCTTATCCTTTTCTTGGTAAATAATGCCTCGACGCTCCAAGCACAAGATAGAGTAGATTTTAGAATACATTTTTCTGAAATTTATGCTACTTATGATTTTGTTACTAAAATATCAGACAACTATCCTGACAATGACTTGAAGACAATTTATCTTAACTCAAGTTATAATACCAATACCAATAGGCAACAAATTGTAAATTTTGAAAAAATCCGTTTGAATTATACCTATTCTTACGACCAATATCCAATACCGTTAAAGGTCTCGATGATGTCTGTGGATTTATTGGAAAAAAATTTGGTGACAAGTCAAACTGTACAAGAATTTAAAAATAAATCTTTGGGAATTATCCCTAATGAAGACCTTATGGCATTTGCTGGAATTTTGGAATATTTCCAGCAAATCTATCACGAATTGGTAGCTCAACCCAAGGAATTAGCTATTAACATGCAAAAAAAACACCTTTTGTATTACATTAACAGTGGTCAATTTTCTGATTTTTTTCAAATAGGTTTATCATTTTATGATACGAAATGGGACAAAAGTATCCCCTTTGAACTCAACTTACTTCCTTCGTTGGATACCGAAAATTTGGGAGCCAGAGCATTTTTAAATGTAGCTGTCTGTGAGGCATCTTTAGGACTTAAAGATCATAAAACGTTTTTTAGTGTTGCAATGCATGAGATATATCATATAATCTATGATAATCAGTCGCTCGAAACAAAAAGAAAGATACAACAGTGGTTTTCCAATACCAATTCGCCCAATAGTCAATACGCCTTGTTGTTGCTGAACGAAGTATTGGCAACAGCTATCGGTAATGCCTATATCATGGAGCGTTTTAATGGTCGTATTAGTGAAAACGATTGGTACGGTAACAAATATATTACCGAGATGGCAAAAGTAATTTACCCAACTATACGTCAGTATCTTGAACGGAAAAAATCAATTGATGAAAATTTTATAAGAACCTATGTTGATTTGTATGATACCAATTTCCCAAATTGGAATAAGGAGTTAACACACCTATTGATGTACCGATATCTCCTTGCTGATGCGCGAAGTGATTTACAATATTTCAGAAAGACTTATCGGTTTTATTCAAATAATAGGGCTTCTAGCAGTATTTCTCTTTCAGAAATAGAAAAAGCAAAGGATACACCATTCACCAAAGTATTTGTGGTTTCGATGGAGCATGAAGCTAAAATTGCGCTATTAAAAAATAGTTTTCCTGAGTTAAAAGATAGAGAAATGGATCCTAGAAAAGAGTTTGCTGAGGTAGTCACGCTTCTGGATCGGACAAAATTAATCGTCATCAACAAACAACAATCAAGCTTGGAGGAATTGATGAACAAATATTTTCCAAACAACTGCATTCCATAAGATGATATGCCTCAAAAGTTTTCTCAAAAACCATAT